>JAYUZI010000163.1:0-5051 GCA_043751915.1 Gammaproteobacteria bacterium
ATGCACCTCCTCGCACAACTGTCGCTCGGAGCGGATCCCGAAGCAGTAGCCGATAACCAGCATTCGGATCATCAATTCAGGATCGACTGCCGGGCGGCCCGTATGGCTATAAAACGGCGCCAATCGTTCGGCCCTGCCGCGCTCGGTGATAACCGTGATCTACATGGACCAGGACATGCGACTCAAGGAGCCCAGCAACGACCTGCAGCGCAACGACTGGGCACAGTGGTGTCCGGGCGCCGTTCCAGGAGAGATCATTCGCACCGCGCGCAACCCGTTGATCTATTCGCGCTGATCGCTCCTGACGATGATGCGCGTGCCGCGCTGATAGGTCAGGTACGCGGCTGCCCAGTCGATCAGCACGACCAGCCGGTTCCTGAAGCCAATCAGGAAATAGATGTGCGCGAGCAGCCAGAACCACCAAGCCACGAGCCCGCGCAGGCGGATCCAGCCCAGATCCACCACGGCGGCCATGCGGCCAACGGTGGCCAGTAATCCGAAATGGCGGTAGCGGAAAGCACGCGCCGCTGTTCCGGCAAGCCGCGCCCGCAGCATTCGCGCGACGTGGCGCCCCATCTGCTTGGCCGCGGGCGCGATGCCTGGAACAGGGCCCCTGGGCCGGTCACGATGGCGAGGTCGCCAGCCAGGAAGATTTCGGGGTGCGCCGGAATGCTGAGATCTGCGGCAACACGCACTCGCCCCGCGCGATCAATCTCGGCGCCGAGTGATCGCCCCAGCGGCGAGGCGGCGACACCCGCGGCCCACAGCACTGTCCGCGCTGCCACAAAGTCCGCGCCGATCCGCACACCTTGCGCGTCGACTTGCGTGATGGCGCGACTCGTGGAGACTTCGACGCCGAGACGCTCAAGTTGTCGGTGGGCCGCGGTGGAGAGGGATTCGGGGAAGGTGGGCAGCACGCGCGGCCCCGCTTCGACCAGCAGCACACGGCTGCGGGCTGGATCGATGCGGCGGAATTCCTGCTTCAGCGTGTGGCGGGCGATTTCAGCGAGCGTGCCGGCGAGTTCCACGCCGGTCGGACCGCCGCCGACAATCACGAACGTCAGCCAGGAATCGCGCTCGAGCGCGTCCTGCACCATCTCGGCCTGTTCGAAGGCGTTTAGGATGCGCGCGCGGATCGTGAAGGCATCTTCCAGGGTCTTCAGGCCGGGCGCGTGTGGTGCCCATTCGTCGTGCCCGAAATAGGCGTGTGTCGTTCCGGTGGCGACGACCAGATAGTCGTAGTGCATCGTCGACCCGGCTATGCTCAGGCATCGCGACGCAGGATCGATGGACTGGACCTCGCCGAGGTATACGGTGACATTCTTCTGGCGGCGCAGGATGTGCCGGAGCGGGGCGGCGATTGAGGGTGCCGCCAGTCCCGCCGTGGCGACCTGGTAGAGCAGGGGCTGAAAGGTGTGGTGGTTTCAGCGGTCGATCAACAGCAGGTCGGCATCGGCGTTGCCGAGCCCGCGCACGACGCTCAATCCGGCAAAACCGCCACCAATGACTAAGATGCGTGGCCTGGAAACCATGCCGGCATCGTCGCAAACTACGCGTGGCCGGTCCACCCGTCACAGCGCGGCGAGCTATGACCTGGTCTTATCCAGGCCCGTCTACTGCAGCAGCCACGACAATACCCGCCCGACCGGACCCGGCGGCTTCGGCGCAAACTGCTGTGCCAGCAGCCGCGTCCGCTTCAGGTGGGCCGCAAATGCTCTCATTTGCTTCAGCTCTCGCAGGCCATGATTGGGCGCCATGCGGCCCGCGGCGACTTCGCGGTGCGTTACCGCATCGGCGGTGTTTGCGCAGACCTCGTCGCCTACCAGGCATTCCTTGACCACGAGCAGTGAGTAACTGTGTCCGCGGATCTCGCGGAAATTCTCCAGGTCCTTCGGATCCATGGCCTTGTCGACCATGTTCATGATCGACTGGTTGAGCGCCAGCAGGGCGCAGCGCTGCTGCACTGAGGCGGCCCGTTCAAACGCGTCGTGAATTTGCACGCGAACCCGCCGCCAGCCCGCCAGCGCCTCGGCCGGCGTCTCCGGCGCCGAGTCGATCAAATCGTGCTTGATCATGGCAGTCTTCCTGATGCCTGGTCTCTCCCTATGATGCGGAGCGCCGGGGAAATGCAGGGGGCAGCAGGTCACATTGCCGGCAAATTGCGGCGCCAGGCTGCCGAAGGGGCTTGGTAAAAAGGCGGGTAATGCGAGCGAAGCCTCACTCGTGTGGCGGGCGGACGGCAATCCCTTACAATTCAACCACGCCCCCGTAGCTCAGTGGATAGAGCGACCGCCTCCTAAGCGGTAGGTCGTCGGTTCAACTCCGGCCGGGGGCGCCAGAATTCATGTATCTGTCAGAGTGCTGCAACCGTTGAACAACAGCGAAATATTCCTGATCGCCATGGCGATGATCTTCACGGTGCCGTACCTAGTCTGGCGACTCGGGCGCACGGAATATTTCGCGCCGCTGGTGGTGGTGCAGATCCTGACCGGCATCCTGCTCGGGCCTGGCGTGCTGGGCGCCGTGTATCCGGGTTACTACCACTTCGTATTCAGCCCGACGGTCGTGCAGTCCCTGAATGGAATTGCCTGGTGGGCCGTGATGAGTTTTGTGTGGATCGCCGGTATCGAGCTCGATCTGCAAGGCATGTGGCAGAACCGGCGCGAGAGCGGCATCACGGCTGGGCTGGCGTTGGGTACGCCGCTGCTCATGGGTTGCATGGCGGCTGTAGTGCTGGCACGGTATCCGGGCTGGGCCGGGGCAAAGGCCTTGCCGTGGCAGTTCATCGCTGGCGTGGGCATGGCTTGCGCGGTGACCGCGTTGCCGATCCTGATCCTGTTCATGGGAAAACTCGAGGTCTTGCGCCAACCGATCGGCCAGCGGATCCTGCGTTACGCCAGCATGGACGATGTCGCCATCTGGGGCGTGCTCGCGCTGATCCTCATGGACTGGCATCGGATCGGCCGGCAGGCGCTATTCCTGGCGGGTTTTGCGCTGGCGAGCGTGGCCTTCCGGCGCCTGATGGTGAGACTCCCGGAGCGCGATCGCTGGTACGTCGGCCTGATCTGGCTGGCGGTCTGTGGCTTCGGCGCGGACTGGTGCGGGCTGCACTTCATGGTGGGGGCCTTCCTGTCGGGCGTGGTGATGGAGAACAGCTGGTTCGACCAGCAGCAGATGGATGCCCTGCGCCACCACGTACTGCTATTGGTGATGCCGGTATTCTTCCTGAGCACCGGCTTGCGCACCACTTGGAACATGGGCGGGGTCCTGGTGTTTGCCGCCGCGGCGCTGTTGCTGGTGGCGGCGGTCACCGGCAAGCTGCTGGGCACATATCTTGCCGGCCGTATCCTGAAATGGCGTGCCAGCGAGGCCTCGCTGATCGGCTGGCTGCTGCAGACCAAGGCGTTGATCATGATCATTTTCGCCAATGTGCTGCTGGACAAGGAGATCATCAGCAACGAAAGCTTTACCGCACTGCTGTTGATGGCGGTGGGCAGTACCATGTTGACGGTACCGGTGGTGACACCGATATTAGGGAGATGGCGAGCGGGTGGAGCCTGACTGCCTTCGAACCCTGGGGCGATCATTAACCAATCAAGCAGAGAGGGGGGAATCATGACCCGGATTGCAATCATGTCTGGCCTATTCGTGGCGATGTTGTGCGCTTTGCCCATCACCGCGAGCCCCGGCCCGCGCGCCGCGACTCCGAGCGCCGCCATACCCGCGCCGCTCGATCGTCCATACCGCGGCGAACTGCGCATCAGCGTGGATGCATCCGACACCCTGCGGCGGATCCTGCACGTGCACGAGACCATCACTGGAGTAAGCCCGGACACGATCCTGCTCTACCCCAAGTGGTTGCCTGGCACGCATTCGCCCGAGGGCCCGATTGACCGGTTGGCTGGCATCAAGGTGACGGCCCAGGGCGCCGCCGTGCCGTGGACGCGCGACCCCGTTGAAATGTACGCGTTCCACGTGCACGCGCCGGCAGGCGTCAAATCGGTTGATGTCGATTTCGACTACCTGTCACCGACCAGCGATAAGGTCGGCGTGGTGGAAATCAGCCCCGAAGCCATGCTCATGGAGTGGAACGACCTGGTGCTCTACCCGGCGGGCTACTACGTGAGGCAGATACCGGTGGCGGCCAGCCTCAAGTTGCCCCCGGGCTGGCAGTTCGGCAGCGCGCTCGACACGGCGGTTAGCAGTGGACTGGTGACATCCTTCACGCGCACCGACGTCGAGACGCTCATTGATAGCCCGGTGTACGCGGGTCGCTACGGCGCGCGCTTTGATCTGGATCCGGGGGCCTCGGTACCGGTGCACATGGACGTATTCGCCGACCGGCCCGAACGGCTCGATTTGAAACCCGAGGGGCTCGCCGCGCACCGCTCGCTCGTGCAACAGGCCTACAAATTGTTCGGCTCGCACCATTACACGCATTATGATTTTCTCTATTCGCTGAGCGACCAGATCGAGCAGCATGGGCTGGAGCATCATCAGTCGTGCGAACTCGGGAGCGATCCGGAATCCTTCACGGAATGGGAGAAGACGGCCTACGTGCGTGACCTGCTGCCGCACGAATTCACGCATTCCTGGAACGGCAAGTTCCGCCGGCCCGCCGATCTGTGGACGCCCAGTTACGACGTGCCGATGCGCAACAGCCTGCTATGGGTCTACGAAGGGCAGACGGAATATTGGGGCAATGTGCTGGCCGCGCGCTCGGGGTTGCGCACGCGGCAGCAGTCGCTGGACCAGTTCGCTGAACTGGCCGCCTACTATGACAATCAGGCGGGCCGGAAATGGCGAGCGCTAGGGGACACGACGAACGACGAGATCATGAACCCGCGACGGCCCATGTCGTGGGGTGACTGGCAGCGCTACGAGGAATACTACGACGAGGGCTTGCTGATCTGGCTTGAGGTCGACACCCTGATTCGCGAACGCTCGAACGGCAAGCGTACGCTCGATGATTTCGCCCGCGCCTTCTTTGGGATCAACGACGGCAGCATTACGCCCGTCACCTACACCTTTGATGAGGTCGTGAAGGCGCT
>JAYUZI010000164.1:0-3541 GCA_043751915.1 Gammaproteobacteria bacterium
GCTCTGGCTCAGCACCGCCAGAAGCAGACCGAAGCGGTACTCGCACACCCCGACCCGCGGACCCCGGCCGCATGACCATCGGCATCGTGGGTGCGGGCCAGCTCGGCCGCATGCTCGCGCTCGCCGGTTACCCCCTGGGGCTCGACTTCCTGTTTCTCGACCGGAGCGCCGACGTACCGGCAGCAAGGCTGGCCCCGCTGCTGGTGGGCGAATTCACCGATCAGGCGCTCCTGCGCCGCCTGGCGAAGCGCAGCGAGGTCCTCAGCTTCGATTGGGAAAATGTCCCGGTGGCGGCATTGCGTGCGGCCACGCGCGGCATGCGCACGCGCATCAGCCCACCGCTCCGTGCGCTGGCGACCGGCCAGGACCGGCTGGCCGAGAAGCGCCTGTTCGAGCGCCTGAAGATACCGACCACCCGCTACGCACCCGTCGCCAGCCGCGCCGGGTTGGAACGGGCCTGCGCGCGCATCGGTTTGCCCGGCGTGCTCAAGACCCGGCGCCTGGGCTATGACGGCAAGGGGCAGACGCTGATCCGCAATCGCGCCGGGATTGCCTCTGCCTGGAACGCGTTGGGCGGCGTGCCGCTCCTGTACGAAGAGCGGGTCGACTTCGAACTCGAAGTCTCCGCGCTGGGCGTGCGCGCCCGCGACGGCCGCGAAGCGCTCTATCCGCTGACGCGCAACTGGCACGCCGAGGGCATCCTGCGCCTCAGCGTCGCGCCCTGGGAAGCTCCGGCACTCGAGCGCCAGGCGCGCCGGCATCTGCGCGCGGTGCTGTGCGATTTCAACTATGTCGGCACGCTGGCGATCGAGTTCTTCGTCCGCGACGGCCGCCTGCTCGCCAACGAACTCGCGCCGCGCGTGCACAATTCCGGCCACTGGACGATCGAGGGCGCCGTCACCAGCCAGTTCGAAAATCATCTGCGCGCGATTGCCGGGCTCCCGCTGGGCAGCGCCGCTCCCGTCGGCCATGCCGCGATGGTCAACCTCATCGGACGTATGCCACCTGCTTGCGACCTGCTGTCCATGCCCGGGGTCCACCTGCACGATTATGGCAAGACGCCGCGGCCGGGCCGCAAACTGGGTCATTGCACGCTGGTGGCGCCGACGGCGGCCGAGCGCAATCGCCAAACGCGTCGATTGCTGCGCAATCTGGCGCTTTCGCTGGCCCACGCGCTTTGAATTTCGCCCCCACTGAGCGAGTCTGCGGGCCGGAGACCGAATGTACCTGGAGCTATTCAAACTCGCGGAACTGCCGTTCCGGCTGAGCCCCGACCCGCAGTTCTTGTACCTGAGCAAGGCCCATGCGCGTGCCAAGGCGTACATGGAGTCGACCATCTGGTTCGCCGACGGCTTCGTAGTTGTCACCGGCGAAATCGGCTCCGGCAAGACCACGCTGATCGAGACCTTCCTGCGGGAACTCGACAAGGACGTGGTGATTGCCCAGATTAACCAGACGCAGGTCTCGGCGGTCGAATTCCTGCAGGCGGTGCTGACGCAGTTTGGCTTCAGCCCCTTCCAGATGAAGAAAGCGGAGCTGATCGCCACGCTCAACGGCTTTCTCGTCGAGCAATACGCAGCCGGCCGCAAAGTCCTGTTGATCGTCGATGAGGCCCAGAATCTGAGCCTGCGCGTGCTCGAAGAGATCCGCCTGCTCTCGGGCGTGGAAACGACCAAGGAAAAGGTCTTGCGGATCATTCTCGCCGGGCAGCCTGAACTCAACGAGAAGATGAATGCGCCTGAACTGGTGCAGCTGGTGCAGCGCGTACGGCTGCGATTCCACCTGACCGCGTTGTCGACCGATGATGCGCGCAGCTACATCCTGCATCGCCTCGAAGTGGCCGGTGCGCAGGGTCGCGAGATATTCCCGCCCGACGGCTTCGAAACCATCTACCGCTACACCGGCGGCGTGCCGCGCCTGATCAACACGCTGTGCGACACCGCGATGCTCGCGGCATTCAACGCCGAACGCGACCGGGTATTGCCGGAGGATATCGCGGCCGCGGTGGAGGAGCTGCAGTGGGTCGAGTTCGCAGCGCGCGCCGCTGCTAACCGGCTGGCGGCCGAGGGCCGCGGCAGGGCAACGCGGCGCGACGCGCCGCCAGCCGATGCGCAGGGCGGCGCGCCATTCGCGCGCCTGCTGCTCGTGAGCAAGGGCAAGACGGTCAGTGAACGTGGCCTGTATTCAGGCCGCCTGATCATCGGCCGTGCATCAGATGCTGACCTGCGTATCGACAGCTCGGTGAGCAGCCGCCACCACTGCCAGATCGTCACCAACGATCGCCTCTGCGTGCTCGAGGATCTCAACAGCAGCAATGGCGTGTACATCAAGAATCAGCGCGTGCGCCGACACAATCTCAATGATGGCGATGTGCTCTCGCTTGGCTTGCACCAGCTCATGTACATAGACGATCGGCCCGACTACCGCGCTGGCGCCGAGGACGACGCCGCCAGCACCGGCTCACATCTGCAGCCGGCGCCGATCGGCGAGGCTACGCAGAACTAGGGCTGTTCGTCGCCCGGCTCGACGACCGGCTGGCCACGCCGCAGGTAATCCGCGCTGGTGGCCCGATAGTCGCGCCGATGCATCCACAGCACGAGACCTGCCACGATCGCCATGAAGCCCCCCAGGGCGCTGAGCGTACTCCACCAGGCATCGCGCCAGTGGTAGCTCGCCCACAGCAGCGCGGCGCCTGAGAAGGCGTAGACGGCCGGAAGGCTCTCGTAAACGGGTTTGTTGAGGCGGGGCATGGTGGGATGCTAACGCTTGGCGCCACAATGGTCGAATCAGAGTGCCAAGACGCTTACGCGAAGCCCGCCGTTGCACGACGAAGCGTTCGCGGTCGGTCGCACCGCGCAGCGCCGCAGCGCGTCGGCGACGCAGACACACAGCAGGAGCGATAGCGCAACAGGTCTGCGGCGCAATTGCGGCGCGCCGAGCGCCGCCGCAGGCGCCGGCCAGTGGGGCGTTGGAATCTTGCGGTACCACAACAAGGCCAAGGCGCCAGGCCGCGCGAGGGTACGCCGTTAATGCGGCCAGGCCCGGATGGCCGCATTAACGAAGCGCGCACCGCCATGAGCCGCAGACCTGCTGCGCTGTCGCGCCCGCTGTGCGCCAACATTGGCGGCGCGCTAGCATCGGCTACGCGGTGCCACCGACCGTGAGCGCATCCACGCGCAAGGTCGGTTGCCCGACGCCAACCGGCACGCTCTGCCCTTCCTTGCCGCAGGTGCCGACGCCGGCGTCGAGCTTGAGATCGCTCCCGACCATCGCCACGCGCGTCAGCACGTCAGGACCATTGCCGATCAGCGTCGCGCCCTTGATGGGTGCGCCGAGCCGGCCGTTTTCGATCAGGTAGGCTTCGCTCACCGAGAACACGAACTTGCCGGAGGTGATGTCGACCTGGCCGCCGCCGAAATTCACGGCGTAGATACCGCGCTCGACCGAGCGGATTATTTCCTCGGGCGCGTAGGGGCCGGCGAGCATGTAGGTGTTGGTCATACGCGGAAGCGTCAGGTGCGCGAAGGATTCGCGGCGGCCG
>JAYUZI010000165.1:0-10628 GCA_043751915.1 Gammaproteobacteria bacterium
GACGCCAGATTTGTCACCGGACCGATGGCGCCGTAATCCCAGCGCCCCTCGTAGCCAATGGCGCCGATCGTGGCGTAACCCTGCGCGATGCCGATGCCAAGCTCGAGCTCATAACCCATGCTGCGCCAGGAGACGATCAGTTCACTCACCCGCTTGCGCATTGCCAGGGCCATGCGTACCGTGCGTTCGGCAGCATTCGGCACCGGCACCGGATCGTTGAAGAACACCATCATGCCATCGCCGGTGAAACGCTCCAGGGTGCCCTCGTGTTCCATGACCAGCCGCCCCATGTCGGCGTGGTATTGGCGCAGCACGCCCATGACCTCCTCAGGCTCGACGCTCTCGGCAAACGCGGTAAAGCCGCGCAGATCGAGGAAGCAGACCGTGAGCTCGCGCCGGTGGGTCGCCAGCGGATCGTCCGCGCCGCCGGCGACGATGAGCTCGGCAAGCTGTGGTGAAAAGAAACGCTTGAGCTTCCCCAGTCGGTCGAGGAGTGAAACCTGTTCCTGCACGCGCTGCTCAAGTTTCTGGTTCCACTCGGCCAGTTCGCGCAGGTGCATGGCCTCGCGATCGCGCAAACGCTTCTTTTCCAGGCAGGCCCCGATGCGCGCCCGCAGCAGCACCGGATCGAAGGGCTTCGGCAGATAGTCTTCGGCGCCGAGCTCGATACAGCGCACGACGCTGTCCAACTCATCGAGCGCTGAGATCATGACCACCGGAATGCCCCGTAACGCGCTGTCCGCGGTGAGGCGCTGCAGCACCTCGTAGCCGCTCATACCCGGCATCAGCACGTCGAGCAGCACCAGGTCGACGGGCTCGCGCTGCAGCAAGGCCAGCGCCTCAGGTCCGCTCGCCACCACGTGCACGCGGTGTCCCGCGCGCATGAGCCGGCGGCTCAGCATCTCGCGGTTTTCGGCGTTGTCGTCGACCACCAGAATGTTGCCGGTTTCCGTCGGCGGTGTGGCTGGCATCGCGATGCGCGCCGTATCAGTTTCCGCCGTTGGCACCGCCGGCGGCGCCTTGACCCCCTCGCTGATCATGGCGTGCAGGGTGCGCGCGGCGAGCGCAATGCGTTCGAGGTCCTGGCTGGCTTCGGCTGCATTCAGCTGCTGGGTCTGGAGCCTGAGTTCATTGGTGGTGGCGATGATGGCGGCGATCGGTGCCGCCGCCTGGACCCCGAGATGGCGCAGGTCGAGATGATTGGAATCCATGCGCGTCGGCCCGAGCATGTCATCGACCAGCAGCATCAGCTGGCGGGCGTGCCGGTGCAGGTCGCGGAGCCTCGGTTCCATGGCCGCAATGCGGCCTTCCGCAGCACTTTCCAGCAGCATCTCGCTGTAACCGATGATGTGGTTCAGCGGCGTGTGCAGCTCGTGCCGCAGGTGGTTCAGGGTGGCGCGGTCGGCGGTCAAGCGGCCGGTCCCTGCGCAAGCAGCGCCTCGATCTTCTGCAGCAGGCGCGGCAGGTCTATGGGCTTGGTATCGAACTCATCACAGCCCGCGGCGAGCGCCTTCTCGCGCTCGCCCGGTAGGGCGTGCGCGGTCAGCGCCACGATCGGAATATGGCGCGTTTGCACCGCCGCCTTGATGCGCCGCGTGGCCTCCCAGCCATCGATGCCGGGCAGGCTCATGTCCATGAGAATCAGTCCCGGCGCTGCCGTTTGGGCCATCACTACTCCAGATTCGCCGTCCACTGCCATCACGACCTCATAGCCGCGCTTCTGCAGCCGCCGCGACAGCATATCGCGGTTGAGCTCGTTGTCCTCGACCAACAGGATTTTCTTCATGTCACACTCCCAGATGCAGTGGCACACCCGTTCAGCGGATGTACCCGAAGTCGAGAATGGCGTCAGCTCGTGCTCGCGCTCGTCGCCAGCGCGGCAATCTTCCCCAGCAGCCGCGGCAGTTCGATCGGCTTGGTGTCAAAATCATCGCAGCCCGCGGCCAGTGCCTTTTCGCGGTCGCCGGCCATCGCATTGGCTGTCAGAGCGATTACCGGGATGTGCTGGGTCGCCGGCGCCGCCTTGATCTGGCGCGTCGCCTCCCAGCCATCGAGCAGCGGCAGGCTCAGGTCCATCAGAATCACATCGGGCCGTTCCGCGGCGGCGAGCTGCACGCCACTGGCGCCATCGCGCGCGATCAGCACCGCGTGCCCCTGGCGCCGGAGACGGGTCTCCAGCACGTAGATGTTGTCCTCGTTGTCCTCGACATAGAGTATCTTCACGCCAGCAGCTCCCGGGACTTGGCCTGGTGATTACGTTCGATCGAGCGGGGCAGCATCCGGCCCAGCTCGCGCAGCAGTTCATCGAGTTCCGAGGCGTTCTTCTGCATCACCCGCTCGGCGTGGCCGTTCAGTTGCCTGTGGTCCTCTGGGCTCAGGTCTTTCGCCGTCAGCACCAGCACCGGTATGTCGTGCCAGTCCGGGCGCTGGCGCATGGTGACCAGGAACTCGAAGCCATCCATTTCCGGCATCATCAGGTCCAGCAGGATGACGTCGGGGCTACCCGCAGCGAGACGCTCGAGGGCGACGCGCCCGTTTCCGGCCTCCGTGACTTCCCACCTCTCCTGCTCGAGCGCACGCCGGACACTGCCGCGCATGATCTCATCATCGTCCACCAGCAACACGCGGCGCGTGGCCGCGCCGCTGATGCTGTGCAGCATGGCGACGAGCCGGTCGCGGTCAACCGGCTTGGTCATGTACTCGGCCGCACCGAGCGAGTAGCCGCGGCTGCGGTTGTCCTCAATGGTCACCAGCATCACTGGAATATCCGCCAAGCGCGGATCGCCCTTGAGCGCGGCGAGCACTGTCCAGCCGTCCAGGTCCGGCATGTTGATGTCGAGCGTAATGGCGGCGGGGTGGAATTTGCGCGCCAGCTCCAGTCCCTCCACGCCACCTGCGGCAGTCTTGACCACGAAGCCCTCCCGTTCGAGGAAGCGCGACATGACATCGCGCACCGTCTGATCATCGTCGATGACCAGGACCAGCGAGCCTAGCACCGGCGCGGCCGCTGGCCGCTCCGGTCGCACCCGCACCGGCGCCGGGGCGGGCTGCACCGTCTCGATCCGCGCGGGCAGGCAGATGGTGAAGGTCGAGCCCTTGCCCAGCTGACTGACGACGGCAATGTCGCCGCCCATCATCTGGCAGAAGCGACGGCTGATTGCCAGGCCCAGTCCGGTACCGCCATACTTGCGCGTGGTTGAGGCGTCGGCCTGCACGAATTCCTGGAATAACCGGCCCATCTGTTCCGTCGACAGTCCGATGCCGGTGTCACTGACCGCCATGGTGATCTCTTCTATGCGCTCGCTGTTCGCGGCCCGCGTCACGGCGACCGTGATCTTGCCGTGCTCGGTGAACTTGCTTGCATTGCTCACCAGGTTGAGCAGCGCCTGGCGAATGCGCGTCTGGTCAGCATGCATCGTGCCGATGTTCGGCGCGATTTGCACGATGATTTCATTGCCGTTTTTGGCCGCCACCGGGGCAATGGTGGCCACGACCTCATCGACCAGCGGCGCGATGGCAAAGGTCTCGACGTGGATGTCCATCCGGCCGGCCTCGATCTTCGACAGGTCCAGTATGTCGTTGATGAGTTCCAGCAGATGGTGTGCCGCCCGCAGCACGCGTTCGAGCGGCTCGAGTTCCTCGGCGCGCTTCAGGTCGCGCGCATCCTCATGCAACATTTCGGTCAGTCCAATGATCGCATTCAGTGGCGTGCGCAGTTCGTGCGACATATTGGCGAGGAACTGCGACTTGAGCTTGCTGGCTTCCGCCAACTGCTCGCTCTTGGCCCGGCTCTCGTTGAACAGCCGGGCATTTTCGATCGCCAGCACCGATTGCGAGGCCAGCGTTTCCAGCAGCTTCACCGCCGAGGGCGCAAACGTACCGGCCTGTCGGCGGCGGATTACCAGCGCGCCGGTGACGTGCTCCTCGCGCAGCAGCGGCACGGCAATCACCGCGCGAATGCCTTCCTGCAGCCACAGGTTCGAGAGCCGGTGATGCTGTGAAAACTCGATATCGGTGACCTGGACCGGCGCGCGGTTGAGCGCGCACATGCCCACCGGTCCGTCACCCAGTCCGATGCGGGAGCCGCGCAACGTTTTGATCATGGCCTCGCTGACGCCATGGTTGGCGCGCGGGTCGAACACGCCTTCGGCGGCGTCAAAATCGTAGAGCGTCCCTGAATCCCCTTCGACCAGGCGTACCGCGCGGGCAATCACGGTGCCGAGGACGGTCTCCAGGTCCAGCGAGGAGCTCACCGCCTGACCGACTTCGTTCAGCACCTGCAGTTCGCCGACCGAGCGGGTGAGTTCGCGCGTACGCGTCTCCACCTCGGCGGTGCGCTCGACCACGCGCTGCTCCAGCCGGCGCTGGTCCTCTTCAATCTCCAGCTGCGACTGACGCAGCTTCTCACTCATGACCCGGAGCGAGCCGAGCAGGTTGCCGAGATCGCGTTTGGGCAGCTCGTCCGCAGCTGCGGCGAAGTGACCGGCGGCAATCCGGCCAGCGAGATCCACGGCAGCATTCAATGGCTCGGTCACGCCCGTGATCATGCTGTAGAGGAACCAGGCGGCAAGCAGCAACGTGAACAGGGTCGCGGCCGCCACCGCGCGGCTCTGGCTCCTGGCCGAGTCGATCGACGTGGCGATGGCCTGGCTGCTCGCCTGGTCATAGCCCGCATCGAGTCTGCCGATCTGCTCGCGCGTCTGCTTGATCTGGGCCTGGAGCGCCAGCAGCCGATTGAGGGGCATGGCCACCACGATCTGGCGCGCCAGGGCATCGAGGCTGGCCGCCGCCGCCGCCGCCTGTCCGTCCTGCCGCCGCAAGGCCGTCAGTGATGTCGCCGCCTGCCGCAGGGCGTCATTGGCGCGCTGCCCCAGGCTGCCCGTGTCCACGGCGTCCGCGGCATGGGTGATGAAGTCCTCGAAGCTGTCCTTGGTCGCGCGTGACAGGCTGTGGTGCTGCACCACGCGCTCGATCGCGGCGGTGCGGCGCAGGTCGGCGACCGCCTGGTAGATGAGCACCAGCGCTATCGGCGCGATGATGATGACGAACTGCGCGAGGATGCGCAGCCGGAGCTGTTCCACCTTAATCATCGAGACGATGCCCCTTTCGCGCGCAAGCCAGACCACGGTGTCATTTTAGGGTCTGCCCGCAGCGGCAACCGAAGCTGCAAGCTGGCCGGCGCCCGGTGATTAGAACTTTCCTATTACGGTTACCCCGCCCGGTGGTGCGACCTCTACATAGCTGCACGCGCCCGGGGTCTGCCTGACGTAGGCGATTGCTTCGGCGTCGCCGAGCATGACGAGCGGTGGGCTGGCGCCGTCGCGGAACGATTTCTTGGTCCAGAGGCTCACGTACCGGTCAGCGCTGAATTTCACCACTTTGTCCAGAAACATGGCCTGCACTGCCAGGTTGTCGGCGGGCACCAGACGGACAGGTCCGGCAAAGCTCTTCTCACCGATGAACACGTCGCGCACTTCACCGGGTCGCAAGCTGACGTTCTGATTGCAAACCACATACAGTTCGTTGGTCATCGCGGTTGCGCCGCAGGTCGTAAGCGCCGCGCCCAGCAGCCAGGCGCGGCCGTGATAGTGCAGCAGCGAGGCCGGCCGGACCCCTTTAGAAGCGGATGGCATATTGCACCAGCCCTTCGCCGTACTGATCGCGGCTGCGGTCCGTCAGGCGCGTATTGGCAAGTTCCAGTTTCAGTGCGGACTTGAGGTCCACGTCGAACCGCACCCCAAGTGCGACCCGGTGGTAGGAACCGCCGCCCGCCAGCGCCGCAAAATACGAGTCCGATTGGTCCAGCACCGTGCGTTCGTAACGTGCGTAGGGCACGCCCCAAGCGGACCGATACCCGAACTGCGCGAAGCCTGCGTTGCTGTGGTGCGCGCCGCTGCCATGGTTCAGATCGTTGTCGTCGAACAAGTAGATCTCGGCGATATTTTCCCACTGGTCGGTATCGTAGGCCGCATAGCCGCCGTAGGCGCGAACCCGCGTGGCATTGGTGGCGTCGTCCTCGATGCGGGCGCTGAAGGCGTGCAGGCCCAGTATCAGGCCCTCGGCCGCGCCAGCATTGAACTGGTAGCCGATCCTTCCCCCGCCCATGAGCGTGCCGTGCGGACCGCCCGCGTTGCGCATGTCGAGAGCGCCGGTCATGGTGGCGGCGCCAAGGATCTGCTGGGCATTGCCGATGTACAGTTCGTATCGCACCTTGCCGGTGCCGGCCTGCTGCGCGCCGGTAAGCCACAGGCCGACCGTATGCGCCGGCACGATGCCCCCGTTGTCCTCGAACTGCAGGAACTTCGGCCGACGCACCGAGTTATTGATCCAGGCGCCGTGATGCAGGGCGGTGTTCAGGTAGCCGTACGGCGTATGAAACCGCCCCAGCCACACCGTATTCTCGTCGCTGAACTGGTAGCCGATCTGGGCGCGCTCCAGATCAACGCTGATCGTACCGTCGGATCCCACTTCGGTATTCAGCTCGAACAGCGCCCGGGTACGGTCGCCGAGGCGAGGTGCCAGGTAGAAATCAAGATTGCCGACGTTGAAGCCCTTAAGATTAGTATTGAGCGGGTTGTAAGTGCCCCCACCGACATCGGCAAAGCCGTGGAGCGGCAGCCCGACGTCGTTGGCGTTCTGCCTGGCGTTCGAATTTTCGAGCTGCTCAACCCTTTTCTCGGTCGCCTCGAGCCGCGCCGACACCGGTTCGGCCGGGCCAGGCGCGGCCACCGCCGTTGCGGCGCTCGCCGTTGCCGTCGGCGCCGACGCCATGCTTGCTTGCTTCGCCTCCAGTTCACGCACCCGCTCGGTCAACGCCTTGATCGCCAGCAGGCTTTCATCGAACTTGCGCTGCAGTTCCGCCACGGCCTTAGCGTTCGGGTCGGTGCCCGCCGCAGCCTGCGCTGGTGCGGAGCACATCGCCACCAGCAGCACCGCGATGGCACACTCTCTCCACGGCGTACGGGCCATCGGGATGCTTCGCATGCAATCATCTCCAGTCATTGCTGTAGTTCCAGCCTGTTTCCGGTCGTGGCAGGGAAGATCGCGCTGAGCAGCCCGCGAGCATCAAAGACGACCACGCGCGGGTCGTGCAGGACGTGTTCATCATAGATCCAGAAATCGAAACCCAGTTGCCGCGCCAGCCGCTGCACGGACTCGTGACTGCCGCTAAGGAAGTGCCAGTTGCTGCGATCCAGCCGCCGATTAATGCGATACTGGCGCCAGCTCGCGGGGTTATCGTCCGCCGAATCGTAACCGACTATGACGAAACTGGCTTGTTCGCCGCGGGCGTCCAGCATCGCCTGCATGCGCTGCAGTTGGCCCAGGGTTGTCGGACAAGTGTGATGGCACTGCGTATAGGCCATCGACAGGACCACGCGATGGCCAACCAGGTCCTTTAGAGCCAGCGCCTGACCCTGCTCATCGAGCCACTGCTGGGGCAATAGCTCAAGTCGGGCTGCGCCATTGTCCACCGCCCATGCACTGCCGGCGGACACCAGTGCCGCGCAGGCCAGCGCCGGCAGGCTGACCCAGGCCAGGTACGGTGGCGAACTAGTGGTACCCATTTGCTTCGTTTGACGGCAATATGTCGGCGCTTAAACCGGCCGGAAGGCGGGCGTATTTATGCTGCGAATCGACCGGAATATCAAGTGGAGGTTGTTCGTAGCCCGTACCCGCTCGCCGGGCCAGACGGAATTGGCCGGCTTTACTGGCAACAGCGGCCATCCGCACCGGATAGATTGAACGGGCGCCAAGGCCCGGGAACCGCAACATGACCGAGCCCCCGACCGACGGTTCCGGCGATATCAAGACTGTTGGCGGCGCACACGGAGCGGTCGTGGCCGCGGCGGCGCGAGTCTGGACCCGGATCGTCGAACACAAGGTAGCGCAGTGGCTTCTGGCGTACGTCGCCTTCGGCTATGCCTGCCTCCATATGGTGCAGATGCTGACTGAGGCTTTCGCCTGGCACACCGTGGTCATGCGCCTTACCACGGTGGCGCTCATCGCCGGTATTCCGCTCGCCGTGACGTTGGCCTGGTTTCTGCACAAGAGCACGAAGTCGGGTGCGGCGCCGGTCGCGCTCGCGCCGCCTGAAAAATCGATTGCAGTCCTGCCCTTCGTCGATATGAGCGAGTCGAAGGACCAGGAATATTTCTCCGACGGCCTGGCCGACGAACTGATCGGCCTGCTTACCCAGGTGCCCGAGTTGCGGGTGCCGGCCCGCACTTCCAGTTTCTACTTCAAGGGCAAGCAGGCGAAGATTGACGAGATCGCCCAGGCGCTGCACGTGGCCCACGTACTCGAGGGCAGTGTGCGCAAGTCCGGGACCACCGTGCGCATCACGGTGCAGCTGATTCGCGTCGACACCGGTTATCACCTGTGGTCGCAGACCTTCGATCGCACGCTCGATGATATCTTCAAGGTGCAGGACGAAATCGCCGGCGCGGTCGTCAGCGCACTGAGCGTCACGCTGCTGCACGCCGTGCTGCCGGCACGAGCGGCCGAACCGAACGCCGAAGCCTATCAGCTGTATCTGCGCGGCCGTTTCCACTGGAACCGGCGCACGCCGGAGGATTTCCGCGAAGCGGTGGTGTTCTTCCAGGAGGCCATCGCCGTTGACCCGAATTACTCTCTGGCCTACACCGGCCTTGCGGACTGTTACGGCCTGCTGCCGATCTACGATCCCACGGCACGGGCCGTCGATACCATGCCGCAGGCTAAGGAGGCGATCCTCAGGGCGCTGGCGCTCGGTGATAACTCGGCCGAGGCGCACGCCTCGCTCGGCCTGATACTGGGGATCTTCGACTTCGACTGGGCCGGGGCTGAGCGCCAGTTTCAGCGGGCCATCGAACTTAGTCCTAATGCCGCCGTACCGCGCCAAAGATACGGCCAGATCCTGGTCAACACCGGCAGGATCGAACAAGGGCTGGCCGAGGGCCGGCGCGCGGTCGAGCTTGACCCGCTCTCGCAGGTGGTCAACCTGTCGCTGGGCATCGAGCTCAATGCCGCGCGGCACTACGACGAGGCTATTGCGCAGCTGCACCAGACCCTGAAGATCGGCAAGAACTTCGCCGACACCAACTATTTTCTGTTCGAAGCCTACGCCAATAAGGAGCAATATCAGGAGGCGGTGGCAGTCTACGTGCACCAGAAGCGCCTGGAAGGGGAGTCGGCGGAAGCCGTCGATGCCATGACGGCGGCCTTTGCCCGGGATTCCTGGCCGGGGTTCCTGCGCCAGCGGATCGGCGTGCTTGAGGCCGAGCAGCATTCGGTCCCGGAGGAAGTCGCCTCTTTCTACGCACGCCTGGGCGAATCGGACCGCGCCTTCGCCTGGCTGGAAAAATCCTATGCCAACCGGAGCGCACGCCTCACACTGCTGAAGGTCGATCCCCGTTACGATAACCTGCGCGCCGATCCGCGCTTCACGGATCTACTTAACCGCATCGGCCTGCAGTCCTGAACCGGCGCAGCGCTTGCAAGTAAGAAGATCACCATGAGCAATTCTGAAATCGAAGTCTTTAACGATAGCCTGGAGCGTTGCCTGCGGGGCGGCGATTTCTTCCAGCGGTTCTACGAGATCTTTCTGGCATCCTCCCCCGAAGTGCGCGAGAAATTCAGCGGCACCGATTTTCGCCGGCAGCGCCGCATGCTGCAGACCTCGTTCTACATGCTGGTCGAATACATCGCGCTGGGTTGGCCGGAATGCCAGGCTTACCTCGAGCGCATCGCCGTGGCGCACGGCAAGCAGGGGCGCGATATCGCGCCCCGACTCTACGATTTATGGCTCGATTGCCTGTTACGCACGGTCAGGGAACGCGACGAGCAATACTCGCCGGAGGTCGAGGCCGCGTGGCGCTTCATGATGGGCGCGGGCATCACCTTGCTCAAAGCGCGCTACGAACGCCCGGCGCCGGGGCAAGTGGCGGGCTAGGCCGCGAAGCATTTGGCGGTCGCGCACATGAGCGCTGCGGCTTGCGGCATTTCGTGCCGCCTGAGCTAAAGGTAGGCAGCACGAGCATGGGCGGTGTGATCGAACAGCTCTGCAGACAGTCGGCAGGGTCCGAGGCTGGCGCAGACGATGTAGGCTACCGATACCAATCGGAACCGGTCGAGCGTCATCAAGACGGACATGGTGGTTGTGGCCCCCTGCTGAGTCAGTACCATGGTATCAACGACCGCGCAAAAGCGCGGCTTTTGGGCGGTCGGGCTCAGGCGGCCGCGGCCTGGGCTTTAAGCAGTTGCTCCAGGGCCATGTCGCGCAGATCGTGCAGGCTGGCAATGTCGGCAGCACCGAGCTGACGCGGGCGGGTATCGACGATGCACAGAGTCCCCAGGCAGACGCCGTTCTTGAGCAGCAGCGGGGCCCCGGCATAGAAGCGCACGCGCGGACCGGACAACACCAACGGGTTGTCGGCGAATCGATCGTCCAGGAGCGTGTCGGGCACAATGATGTCATCGCGCAGCGCCACCGCGTGTGCACAGAAGGAAACGTCGCGCGGGGTTTCGCTGACGTCGATACCGACACAGGACTTGAACCACTGGCGATCCTTGTCGACCAGGCTGATCAGGGCGATGGGCACGTTAAAAGTCGCGGCGGCAATGCGCGTGATCCGGTCAAAACGCTCCTC
>JAYUZI010000166.1:0-7318 GCA_043751915.1 Gammaproteobacteria bacterium
CGGCCGCGCGTCGGCCGTTCGAGCAGGGCGATGAGCTTGAGCACCGTGCTCTTGCCGGCACCCGACCGTCCGGTGAGAAACACCATTTCACCCGGCGCCACGTGCAGGGTAACGCTGCTCAGCGCCTCGCGGCCATTGCGATAGCGTTTGGCGACCGCGTCAAAAGTGATCATGCGTGCGCCCCGGCGCCAGGCGCGGCCGGCAGCCGCTGCACCGCTTCGCTCCCGTCGACCAGCGCAGCGGCGAACGCGGCGGCGTCAAAACCGCCGAAATCTTCGCCTTGTTCACCGAGCCCGATAAAGCGGATCGGCAGCGCCAGCTTGCGCGCGATCGCAACAACGATGCCACCGCGTGCGGTGCCGTCGAGCTTGGTGATCACAAGGCCCGTGACGCCGATCGCGGCGTTGAATTGTTCGGCCTGCGCGAGCGCGTTCTGGCCCTGGTTGGCATCGAGCACCAGCAGCACCTCGTGCGGCGCGCTGGCGTCGACGCGGGCGATCACACGTTTGATCTTCTTCAATTCCTCCATCAGGTGCGACTGGCTGTGCAGTCGCCCCGCGGTGTCGGCCAGCAGCACGTCGACGCCGCGCGCGCGCGCCGACTGCATGGCGTCGAATATCACCGCGCCCGGATCGGCGCCCGCCTGCTGCGCGACCAGCAGTGAGCCGCTCCGTTCGGCCCACACGCCCAGCTGCTCAATGGCGGCCGCGCGGAAGGTGTCGCCAGCGGCGAGCATCACCTTGAGTCCCTGCGCTTGCAGGTGCGCGGCGAGCTTGCCGATGGTCGTGGTCTTGCCTGAGCCGTTGACGCCGACGATCAGCACCACGAACGGTCGCGCACTGCGCTCGATGCGCAACGGCTCTGCGCAGGGCCGGAGCAGCTCAGTGAGCCGCGCCCGGAGCGCTGCCAGGAGCGCTTCTGCATCCGCGAGTTCACGGCGTGCGACGCGGCTGCGCAGATCCTCGAGGATTTCGCTGGTGGCGGCGACGCCGACGTCGGCACCGATCAGCCGGGTCTCCAGCTCCTCCAGCAGACCCTCGTCGATCTGCCGCCCCTGCAGCAGACCGCGGATTTCACGGGCCAGCGAGGCGCCACCGCGGTTGAGCCGTATGCGCAGGCGCCCGAAAAACCCTTGCTGGGCTTCGGCTGGCGCGGCGGCGTGCTGGCGTTCGTCGGGCATGGGTGGATTCTCTCATATGCGGTAGGCTTCGCCGCCATGAGCCGCGCTCCCCGTCCAGCCCCTGCTCCAGTCCGCGACAGCCACGCACGCGGCGCGCAGGCGCGGCGCCTGCGCATCATCGCCGGCCGCTGGCGCGGGCGGCGCTGGCAATTTCCGGTGGGCGAGATCCGCCCCACCAGTGATCGAGTGCGGGAGACCCTGTTCAATTGGCTGCAGGGGAAAACGGCCGGCCGCCGCTGCCTTGATCTGTACGCCGGCTCCGGAGCGCTGGGCCTCGAGGCATTGTCGCGCGGCGCTGCGCACTGCGTGTTCGTGGATCGTGATGCGCAGGCGATTGCCAGGCTCGGCGACGTGTTGCGCGAGTGGGGCGCCGAATCCGGCGTGGTGCAGCTGGAGGCTGTGAATGCCGCGCAATACCTGGCGCGCGCGGCGCAGCCCTTCGACCTCGTGTTTCTCGACCCGCCGTTCGCCGGCGATGCACTGGCCCAGAGCATCGCGCGGCTGGACTCGCGGGGCTGGATTACGGCAGGTGCGCTCGTCTACCTCGAGCACCCGCGCAGCGCCCCGCTGCCGGCGCTCCCCGCGTCCTGGAAACCCCTGCGTTCGGGCACCGCGGGCGCGGTCGGGTATGATCTGTACCAGCGCATCTAAGGAGCGATCGTGTCACCATTTCGCAAAGCGGTGTACCCCGGCACCTTCGACCCCATCACACGAGGTCACGAAGATCTCGTGCGGCGCGCCTCCGGCATCTTCGACAGCGTGCTGGTCGCGATCGCCGCGAACCCTGGCAAGACGCCGATGTTCGATATCGACGAACGCGTGGCGCTGGCGCGCGGCGTGCTCGCTGACATCGACAACGCCCAGGTCGTTGGGTACAGCGGCCTGACGGTCGAGTTCGCGCGCACCCAGGGGATTGGCGTAATCGTGCGCGGTTTGCGCGCGGTGTCCGACTTTGAATTCGAATTTCAGCTCGCAAACATGGGCCGGCATATCGCGCCAGGCGTGGAAACCGTGTTCCTGACGCCCAAGGAGCATTTCACCTTCATCTCCTCGACGCTGGTGCGCGAGATCGCCACGCTGGGCGGCAATGTCGGCGAGTTCGTGCACCCGCTGGTCGAGGCGGCATTCCGTCGCAAGGTAGGCAAGTGATGCGCGCCACGATGCGCACGCTGATCGCCGCGTGCGCCGTGCTCACGCTGGCAATCGCCGGTGCGCGCGCAGCGCCGGCCGGGCCAGTGCCGGCCGCGCCCGGACACGCCGCGGTCGCGAGCGCGAATCCGCTGGCGACGGAGGCGGGTCTGGAGGTGCTGCGCGCGGGCGGCAACGCCTTTGACGCCGCTGTGGCCGTCAGCGCGGCGCTGGCGGTAGTCGAACCAACCGGGTCCGGGTTGACCGGCGGCGGCATCTACCTGCTCCACCGGCAGAGCGACGGTTTCGAGACCGCCCTCGACGCACGCGAGTTCGCGCCCGGCGCGGCGACGCGCGACATGTTTCTCGACGCCCAGGGCAATCCGGTGCCGGACCTTTCCACGGGCAGCGCGCTCGCCGCCGGCATACCGGGCGAGCCCGCAGGCATGGCCTGGCTCGCCGCTCGCTACGGCAAGCTCCCCGTCGCCCAAAGCCTGGCGCCGGCGATCCGCCTGGCGCGCAGCGGATTCCCGCTGTCGGTGCATCTGCACGATTCGCTCCAGTCGCACCTCGAACAGTTCAAGACGGAGCCCGATGTCGCCCGCAACTTTCTGCGCCGCGGTGCGGTGCCGCCGGTGGGTACGCTGATCCGCCAGCCGGAACTCGCCGCGACCCTGGAATACCTGGCGCGGCACGGATTCGATGCGTTCTACAAGGGCGAGCTCGCCGCCAAGCTGGTCGCCGGCGTGCGCGCGCAGGGCGGCATCTGGACGGCAGCCGATCTCGCCGCCTACCGCGTCATCGAACGCGCGCCCATCGTCGGCCACTATCGCGGCGCTCGTGTGGTCTCGGTGCCACCGCCCAGCTCGGGCGGTGTCGGGCTCATCGAGGCGCTCAACCTGCTCGCGCAGTTTGATCTGCCGCACGCCACGCCCGTGGTGCGCAAGCACCTGGTAATCGAGGCCATGCGCCGCGCGCATCGCGACCGTGCCGTGTACCTGGGCGATCCGGATTTCGTCCAGGTGCCGGTGGCACGCCTGACCAGCGTCGACTACGCTGCCGGACTGGCGGCTTCCGTGCGCACGGATCACGCCACGCCGAGCAGCGCGCTGCCCGGAATCGGCGCGGGTGCCAGCGCCGGCCCGCAGACCACGCATTTTTCCGTGCTCGACCGCGACGGCAATCGCGTCGCCGGGACCATCACCTTGAATTTCGGCTTCGGCAGCGCTCGCATGATCGCGGGCACCGGGCTGTTCCTCAACAACGAGATGGATGATTTTTCGATCAAGCCGGGCGTGCCCAATGGCTACGGCCTGGTGGGCGGTGAGGCCAACTCGATCGCGCCTCACAAGCGCATGCTCTCCTCGGTTACGCCCACCTTCGTGGAGTCCGGTGATCGTGTGATGATCGGTGGGTCGCCAGGCGGGAGCCTCATCATCGGCATGGTGCTGCTGGCGACGCTCGATTTCGTCGACGGACATTCGGCCAGCGAAATCGTTGCCGCGCCGCGCTTTCACCACCAGTACCTGCCGGATGTCGTGCGCTACGAGGCCGGGGCGTTCACCGACCAGGAACTCAAGATACTGGCTGCGCAGGGCGACACGCTGCAACCCTCGTCGCGCCGCTGGGGGAATTTCCAGGCGGTGATCTGGGATCGTGCCACCGGCAAGGTGGAAGCGGTCTCCGATCCGCGCGTCGAGGGCGCCGGGGTCGTCGAGTAGGTGATCGATGAGGCGGCGGTGCTCGCCGGCAGCGGGTGAAGTCAGCCGCGGCGCGCGCTGACCTTGCGTTTCCTTGCTTGCGCCCGCGTCTGCTTCAGCGCCACTTTAGGCGCCCGCCCGGCGCGTGGCAGTTGCTTCTCGCGCGCTAGGTCAACCGCGCGCCACAAGTACCACGCCGCGAGCGAGCGGTGCGGCGCCCAGCGCACGCCGAACTCGGCGAGCGCGCGCGGCCGTGGCATGCCCTTGAGGCCATAAGCCAGCCGGAACCCGTTGCAGACACCGAAATCGTCGACCGGAAGAATATCGGGCCGGCCGAGGCGGAACATCAGCATCATCTCGACGGTCCAGCGGCCGATGCCGCGCACCTGCGTGATGCGCTCGATGATCGTGTCGTCGTCCAGCGTGTGTAGTTCGGCCGCCGCGGGCACGACCCCGGCGATCACCTTTTCTGCCAGATCGCGCAGCGCGCGGATCTTGGCGTAGGAGAAACCTGCGGCGCGCAGCGCCTCATCGGCAGTGGCCACCACGGCCGCGGGCCCGGGGAATTGCGCCGGCGCATACAGCGCGGTGAAGCGCGCGAGTATCCGCTTGGCCACGGCACCGTTGAGTTGTTGGTGGGCGATCGCGCTGGCGAGCGCTTCGAAGGGCGGTTGATCGAGCTGCGGTTCCACGGTGCAGGGACCGGCGGCGGTGATGAGCCGCGCCATCACCGGATCGAGCCCGGCGAGCGCGCGTTCGCGCTTTCGCATCGTACGGCGGTCTAGTGCTGGCATTGCGGGCAATAATACGTGGAGCGCTGGCCCTGGGTAATCTGCCGGATCGGTGCGCGGCAGCGCCGGCAAGCGAGCCCCGCGCGCTCATACACATAGAGCTTCTGCCGGAAGTGGCCCGGATCGCCGTGCGCGCCGACGTAATCGCGCAGCGTCGTGCCGCCGGCGCGGATCGCCGCGCTCAATACCCGGCGGATCGCCGCCGCCAGTCGAGTGCATTCGGCGAGCGTAAGCGAGCGGGCCGCACGACGCGGGCGGATGTGGGCGCGGAACAGCGCCTCGCTGGCGTAGATGTTGCCGACGCCCGTGACCAGCCGGCCGTTGAGGACCAGCGGTTTGATGGCGACGCGCCGCCGGCGGGTGATGCGATGCAGGTAGGCGCCGTCAAATCCCGGTTCGAGCGGCTCGGGCGCCAGATCGCGCAGCAGCGGGTGCCGCGCCGGATCGTCCGTGGTGTACAGGCAGCTGCCAAAGCGCCGCGGGTCGTTCAGTCGGAGCGAGCGGCCCGAATCGAGCTGCAGCTCGAGGTGATCGTGCTTGAGCAACGGCGTTGCGGCAGGCAGCACGCGCAGATTCCCGGACATGCCAAGATGCAGGATCACAGTGCCGCGCGTGAGCCGCAACAGCAGGTATTTCGCGCGGCGCTCGACAGCCAGCACGCGCTGGCCGCGCAGCGCGGCGCCGAGCCCAGGCGCCACGGGCCAGCGCAGGCGCGCATCGTGTACCAGCGCCGCGCGGATGCGCCGGCCGCGCAGGTGCGGCGCGATGCCGCGGCGCGTGGTCTCGACTTCAGGCAGTTCGGGCAACCGGACCTCGATGGCGGCCAGAGACGAAAAACCCGCCAGAAGGCGGGCTTTTCCGATCAGGCGGGCGGGCCGCAGGACTGCAGCTTACTTGATCTTGGTTTCCTTGTAGCCGACATGCTTGCGCACGACCGGGTCGAACTTGCGCACCTCCATCTTCTCGGGATGCAGCCGCTTGTTCTTCATTGCCACATAGAAATGGCCGGTGCCGGCGGAGGACAGGAGCTTCACTTTTTCGCGCATGATGCTGGGCTCTTAAATGTTTTGTGGCGCGCGCGTCAGACGCGCTCGCCGCGGGCGCGCAGGTCGGCGACGATCGCGTCGATGCCAAGCTTGTCGATGGTGCGCAGACCGTTGCCGGAGATACGCAGGCTGATCCAGCGTTTTTCAGTCTCCAGCCAGAAGCGCTGCTGATGCAGGTTCGGCAGGAACCGGCGCCGCGTCCGATTGTTGGCGTGCGAGACGTTATTGCCGACAACCGGCTTCTTACCCGTAACCTGGCAGACGCGGGACATTACACTAATCCTTATTAATCAATATCTTGTCTTAAAACCCCGCCCGTCAAGCGAGGGGCGAAGGGCGGGCTTTATACCAGCCTGGAGCGATCTGAGCAACTCAGAGCAACCCACGCTCCGCAAACGACAGGCAACCGCTGTCGCCGACGATGCAGTGGTCGAGCACCCGGATATCGACCAGTGCCAGGGCCTCGCGCAGGCGGCGGGTGATCAGCTCGTCCGCCTGGCTGGGCTCGGCAATGCCCGAAGGGTGATTGTGCGCCAGGATGACCGCCGCGGCATTGCGCCGCAACGCCTGCTTGAGCACCTCGCGCGGATGGACGCTGGCGCCGTCGATGGTGCCCCGGAACAGCTCGCCGAAGGCGATCAGGCGGTGGCGGTTGTCGAGGTGCAAACAGCAGAACAGCTCGTGCGGCTGGTCCCGGAGCCGGGCGACGAGGAAGCGATGCGTGGCGGCCGGGGAATCGAGCAGCGGTCCGCTGCGCAGGGCCTCGGCATAGTGGCGGCGGGCCAGCTCGAGTGCCGCCTGCAGCCGGCAATAGCCCGCTACGCCCAGCCCCGGGGTGGCCAGGAGCGCCGCGCGGTCGGCGCTCAGCAGCTCGCGGAGCGAGTGATGGGCGGTGAGGAGCCCCCGTGCGAGGTCGACCACATTGCTGCCGCGCAGTCCCGAGCTGCCGAGCAGCAGAGCCAGCAATTCGGCGTCCGACAGCTGCTGGGGCCC
The DNA here is from genome assembly GCA_043751915.1 of Gammaproteobacteria bacterium. GTDB lineage: Bacteria > Pseudomonadota > Gammaproteobacteria > Steroidobacterales > Steroidobacteraceae > FEN-1191. The sequence continues at coordinate 6,839 of JAYUZI010000166.1, forward strand.
GGCGGCCAGGAGTCTCTCGCGCGGCCGTTCCTGGGCGGGCCATTGCTGCAGATTCATGTGAAGTGGGTCACGGCAGCTCCTGGACTGGATGCGGCCCATTCTCGGTTGATATGGCACTAGCGTGCGATGGACATATCGGGTGGGCATGGCATGAAACAGCGGTGCTGCCCGATAATGTCCCCATGCGTGGCAAACACCTCTTGCTGGGCGTGACGGGCGGCATCGCTGCCTACAAGAGCGCCGAGCTCGTGCGCCGGCTGGTCGAGCGCGGCGCCCTGGTGCAGGTGGTCATGACCGCCTCGGCGCGCGAATTCATCGGTGCCATTACGCTTCAGGCCCTGTCGGGCCGCCCGGTGCGCGACAGTCTCTGGGACGCGGCAGCCGAAGCCGCAATGGGCCATATCGAGCTGGCGCGCTGGGCCGATCTGGTGCTGGTCGCGCCGGCCACGGCGGATTTCCTGGCGCGGCTCGCCGGCGGCC
>JAYUZI010000167.1:0-14256 GCA_043751915.1 Gammaproteobacteria bacterium
CGCTGGGTGCCCGCTCGCTCACGGTGCCGGCGGCGCGACGCGCGCAGGCGAGACGCGCAGGCTGTCGATGCGCCGCCGGTCAGTGCGCAGCACGCGGAACTCGTAGGCGCCGATCGTCACGCTCTCGCCGCGCCGCGGCACACGCCCGAGCTGCTGCATCACCAGCCCGGCAACCGTGTCGAATTCGACATCGTGAAAACCGGTGCCAAAGTGTTCGTTGAATTCGGCGATGCGCGTGGCCCCGCGTACCAGGAACTGCGCCTCGCCCTCGGCGCGGATGTTCTGGTCTTCCTCGACGTCGAACTCGTCATCGATCTCGCCGATGATCTGCTCGATGACGTCCTCGATGGTGACCAGCCCGGCAACGCCGCCGTACTCGTCGACCACGATCGCCATGTGATTGCGGTTGCTCTGGAATTCCTTGAGCAGCACATCGAGCCGCTTCGCTTCCGGCACGAACACGGCGGGCCGCAGGAACTCGCGCATGTCGAACTTCGCCGCGGCCTTGGCGCCGGCGGCGCGCAGCAGATCTTTTGCCAACAGTATTCCCACCACGCCGTCGCGATCGCCGTCGAGCACCGGAAAGCGTGAATGACCGGATTCAATGACCGCCGGCAGAATGTGCGAGAGCGGATCATCGCGCCGCAGGCAGACCATTTCGGCACGCGCGACCATCACGTCGCGGGCCTGCAGCTCGGCCATGGTCAGGGCGCCCTCGACCATGGCCATGGCGTCGGCGTCGAGCAGGCCGCGTTTGGTCGCCTCGCGCAGCAGCTCGAGCAGCTGGGCGCGTTCCCGCAAGCCCCCGGCCAGCGTGCGCGTCAGGCGCCCGCGCCACCCGCTGCCCGGTTCCGTCACTTTCGGTTTCACCATGCCTCACACGCTCCGATAGGGATTGGCCACGCCCAGGGTGCGCAGCAGCCGCGCCTCGCGCCGCTCCATGCGCCGCGCGTCGACCACGCGCTGATGATCGTAGCCGATGAGGTGCAGCGCGCCGTGGATCACCAGGTGCATCCAGTGTGCGCGCTCCGCCTTGCCCTGTGCGCGCGCCTCGCGCCGCAGCACCTGTGGACAGATCACGAGGTCGCCCAGGAAAGCTCCGGAAGCCGGCCCTGCGAGGGCGAGCGCCGCCGCTGGCGCCGGAAACGACAGGACATTGGTCGCGTGATCCTGGCCGCGATAGCGCTGATTGAGGCTCCGGCTGCGTGCCGGGCCGACCACCAGCAGCGAAATCTCCCCGCCACGCGCCCGGCGGCCGAGCGCCAGTGCCACCCAGCGTTGCAGCGCCGCGGCCCCTGGAATCCGGCCGTGCCGGGTGGCGCGGCGCAGGTGGACGATAAGTCGCGGCGGGCCGGCCAGTCCTGCGCGCGCGCGGCGCGGGTCTTTAGCCACGTTGATCATCGCCCATGCCCGGCCCCGAGGGCGCATGCGCTTCGTAGGCCTGCACGATGCGCTGCACCAGCGGATGGCGCACGACGTCGGCGGCATCAAAGTGGTTGAAGACGACGCCCGGGACGCCGTGCAGCACCTGGAGCGAGTGGCGCAGCCCGGACAGCCGTCCGGCGGGCAAGTCGGTCTGCGTAACATCGCCGGTCACGACCGTACGCGAGCCAAAACCAATGCGGGTCAGGAACATTTTCATCTGCTCGACCGTGGTGTTCTGCGCCTCGTCGAGAATGATGAAGGAGTCGTTGAGCGAACGGCCGCGCATGAACGCCAGCGGCGCGACCTCGATCACCGCGCGCTCGATGAGCCGCGCGACACGATCAAAACCGAGCATTTCGTAAAGGGCGTCGTAGATCGGCCGCAGGTAAGGATCGACCTTCTGTGCCAGATCGCCCGGCAGGAAGCCCAGCCGCTCGCCCGCTTCCACCGCCGGGCGCACCAGCACCAGGCGGCGCACCCGCTCGGCTGTCAACGCCTCAACGGCGCAGGCCACGGCCAGATAGGTCTTGCCGGTCCCGGCCGGCCCGATGCCAAAGGTCAGATCGCGGTCGCGGATGCTTGCCAGATAGGCGTGCTGATGGGGGCCACGCGCGCGAATCGCACCGCGCGGCGTACGCACCAGGTGCGGGTCGGCGCTCGCGAAGGCTTCGGCGGCGGACGTCGCGGCGCGCGGCAGCCCCTGCTCGACGATGCACAAGTGAACCTGCTCGGCGCTGACCTCGCCGGCAGTGGTCTGGCCGTGCAATTCACGCAGCGCGCGCTCGGCCACCTCGGCCTGCAGCCCCTGCACGCGAAACCCGTGGCCGCGGCGGCGTATCTGCACTTCGAGCCGCACTTCCAGCAGCCGCAGGTTGGCATCGAGTGGCCCGCACAGGCTCGCGAGCCGCGCGTTGTCAGCCGGTTCCAGCTCGAATTCCCGGGCGCTGGCGACAGTGGGCGTAGCCAGGTTCAGGCCCTCACGGCGGCGCGTTCGCCAGGAACAGGACGGCTCGCGGCCGCCGCGACCCGCTCGAGCCGCCCGCGCAGCGAGTGCGGCCGCGCCTCGGTGACGGTAACCGCCACGAATCGATGCAGGAGCGATTCGGGGCCGCTGAAATTGACCCAGCGGTTGCACTCGGTGCGCCCCGCCAGCTCGCGGGAGTCTTTCTTCGCGTGGCGCTCGACCAGCACGCGCTGCACCGTGCCTACCATATTGCGGCTTACGCCCAGGCTCTGCGCATCGAGTAGCGCTTGCAATCGCGCGAGCCTTTGCTGCTTGACCTCGAGCGCGACTTCGTCGGGCAGCGCGGCCGCGGGCGTGCCCGGCCGCGCGCTGTAGATGAAGCAGAAGGACTGATCGAGATTGGCGTCGGCGACCAGCTGCAGCGTCGCCGCGAAATCGCGCTCCGTTTCGCCCGGAAAGCCGACGATGATGTCGGTGGAAACGGCGATGCCAGGCCGCGCCGCACGGAGCCGCCGCAAGCGGTCTTTGTATTCGAGCGTCGTGTAGCCGCGCTTCATCAGGGCGAGGATCCGATCCGACCCGCTTTGCACCGGCAGGTGCAGATGATTGGCCAGCTGCGGCACGCTGGCGTAAGCCTCGATGAGGCTGTCGGTGAAATTGAGCGGATGTGAGGTCGTGAAGCGGATGCGCTCGATGCCGACAATGCGTGCCACATGGTGTATGAGCGCGGCCAGGTCAGCGCAGCCACCGCTTGCGAGCGCGCCAGCATAGGCGTTGACGTTCTGCCCGAGCAGCGTCACCTCGCCGACGCCCTGCGCGGCCAGCACCCGCACTTCCTCGAGCACCGCGGCGAACGGCCGGCTCACTTCATCGCCGCGCGTGTAGGGGACGACGCAAAAGCTGCAGTACTTGCTGCAGCCTTCCATGATCGACACATAGGCGCGCGCGCCTGTGGCCCGCGGCGCCGGCAGGTGATCGAATTTCTCGATCTCCGGGAAACTGATATCGACCACCGCGCGGGCGTGCTCGCGTACCGCGCCCAGCATGGCCGGCAAGCGGTGGATGGTTTGCGGGCCAAACACCAGGTCGACGAACGGGGCGCGCGCGGTGATCGCCTCGCCCTCCTGGCTGGCCACGCAGCCGCCGACGCCGATCAGCACCCCGGGTCGCTGGAGCTTGTGCGCGCGCCATTCCCCCAGCAGCGAATACACCTTGTCCTGCGCTTTCTCGCGCACCGAACAGGTGTTCATCAGCAGCAGGTCGGCGCTTGCCGGGTCGTCGGTCGGCGTGAGCCCCGCGCTATCACGCAGTACGTCCGCGATGCGCGCGGAGTCGTACTCGTTCATCTGGCAGCCGAATGTCTTGATGTAGTAGCGGCCGCTCATGTATCAGAATGGAATGTCGTCATCGAATTCCTCGGCGCTCGCGCCGGCGCCGGCCGCAGCCGGCTCACCCACCGGAGCGCGTTCGCGCGATTCATAATTGCCGGTGCTGCCACCACCAGCGCCGCCGCCGCCAGCGCGGCCGCCGAGCATCTGCATTTCGTCGGCGATGATTTCCGTGGTGTAGCGGTCGCGCCCTTCTTTGTCCTGCCACTTGCGGGTGCGGAGCGCCCCCTCGATGTAGACCTGCGAACCCTTGCGCAGGTATTCACCCGCGATCTCGCCCAGGCGCCCGAACATCGCCACATGGTGCCACTCGGTGCGCTCTTTCTGCTCGCCGGACTGTTTATCCTTCCAGCTCTCGCTGGTGGCGACGCGGATGTTGGCGACCGTCATGCCCGAAGGCATGGATCGCGTTTCCGGGTCGGCGCCCAGGTTGCCGATGAGAATGACTTTGTTGATTCCGCGCGCCATGGCCAGGCCCTCTTGCGTACTTGTAAGGAATTGCAGGGTCGCTATTGTAGTCGCCGCCAGCGCCCGCGCCAGCGCCTGTTTCTGGCGTGTAACCGGCTATTTACCCCCACCCGGGTCAACCAGGGCGGCTAAAAGGCCCCACAACCCCATATAGGCCAAGATCCCCCTGGTGGGCCGACTTCGGGCCGGGGTAGCAGCCCCCGGGGGTGTAGAATAGCCGCAATCCTGTGCCTCCTGAGGGCCGCTCGAATCACCATCCCCATGATGAGCATCCGCGTGCGTGGCGCGCGCACCCACAATCTCAAGAACATCGACCTGGACCTGCCCCGCGGGCAGCTGACGGTGCTGACCGGGCTGTCCGGCTCGGGCAAATCCTCGCTGGCCTTCGACACGCTCTACGCCGAGGGCCAGCGGCGCTACGTCGAGTCGCTCTCGGCCTACGCCCGGCAGTTCCTGTCGATGATGGACAAACCCGACGTCGACAGCATCGAGGGCCTGTCGCCGGCCATCGCCATCGAGCAGAAGGCCGGTTCGCACAACCCCCGCTCTACGGTCGGCACGGTCACCGAGATCTACGACTACCTGCGTCTGCTGTACGCACGCGCGGGACTCCCGCGCTGCCCCAATCACGGCATCGACCTCGCGGCGCAGAGCGTCGGGGAGATGGTCGACCACGTGCTGCGCGCGGGCCCGGACCAGGCCGCCCTGCTGCTCGCCCCACTGGTCACCGATCGCAAGGGCGAGCACGCCCAGCTCATCGGCGAACTGGCCGGCCAGGGGTTCGTGCGCGTGCGGATCGACGGCACGGTCTACGAACTCGAAAACGCCCCGCCCCTGGACGCGCGGCGCAAGCACACGATCGAGGCCGTGGTGGACCGCTTCCGCGTGCGGCCCGAGATCGCGCAACGCCTTGCTGAATCCTTTGAGACGGCACTGAAGCTCAGCCAGGGCACGGCGCGCGTGGTGTTCGGCGAGGAATCCGGACTCGATCCTTTGGTGTTCTCCAGCCGCCACGCCTGCCCGGAATGCGGCTTCGCCGTGCCGTCGCTCGAGCCGCGGATCTTCTCGTTCAACAACCCGGCCGGCGCCTGCGCCAGCTGCGATGGGCTGGGGGTACAGGATTTCTTCGACCCGCAACGCGTGATCTCGCACCCGGAACTGTCACTGGCCGCCGGCGCTGTGCGCGGCTGGGACCGGCATAACAAGCATTACTTCCAGCTGCTGCAGGGCCTCGCGCGCCACTACGAATTCGACATCGACACGCCCTGGAACGACCTGTCCGAAGCGGCGCGCGTGCGGCTCCTCTACGGGAGCGGTGGCGCCGAGATCGAGTTCCGCTACCACGACTCGCGCGGCACCGCCCAGCGCCGCCGGCACGCCTTCGAAGGCATCATGCCCAACCTTGAGCGCCGCTGGCGCGAGAGCGAATCGGGCGCGGTCCGCGAGGAGCTGGGCCGCTATCGCGGCGAACGGCCCTGCCCGGACTGCGCCGGCACGCGCCTGAATGCGACCGCGCGCGCGGTGCTGATCGACGGCCGCAGCATCGCCGAGCTCACGCGACTCACGGTCGGGCACGCGCTGGCGCACTTTAGCGCCCTCCAGCTCAGCGGTTGGCGCGCCACCGTAGCGGAACGCATCGTGCGCGAAGTCGTGCAGCGGCTGCGGTTCCTGGCCGACGTCGGCCTTGACTACCTCGGGCTCGATCGCGCCGCCGACACGCTCTCGGGCGGCGAGACGCAACGCATCAGGCTTGCCAGCCAGGTGGGCTCGGGCCTCACCGGCGTGATGTATATCCTCGACGAGCCTTCGATCGGGTTGCACCAGCGCGACCACGAACGGCTCCTGGCGACGCTCCGGCGCCTGCGCGACCTGGGCAATACGGTCATCATGGTCGAACATGACGAGGACGCGATCCGCAGCGCCGACTATGTGGTCGACCTGGGACCCGGGGCGGGCGTGCACGGCGGCCAGGTGGTCGCGCAGGGCACCCCGGCGCAGATCGCCGCCAACCCCGACTCGCTCACGGGCCGCTACCTGGCGGGCACCGAAACCATTCCGGTGCCCGCGCAGCGCCGCAAGCGCAACGCCGCACGCATCGCCATCGCGGGCGCTACCGGCAACAATCTGCGCGACCTCGACGTGGAGATTCCCTGCAGCCTGTTCACCTGCGTCACCGGAGTTTCCGGGTCGGGGAAGTCGACGCTGATCAACGACACGCTGTTCCGGCACGCTGCGGCGCGCTACAACGATTCCGGCGCGGATAGCGCTGCGCCCTGCCGCGGCATCAGCGGACTGGAGCGCTTCGAGCGCGCTATCGACATCGACCAGAATCCGATCGGCCGCACGCCGCGCTCGAACCCGGCGACCTACACCGGCCTGTTCACGGTGATCCGCGAGCTCTACGCACAGGTGCCGGAAGCGCGCGCGCGCGGCTATGACGCCGGGCGCTTCAGCTTCAATGTGCGCGGCGGACGCTGCGAAGCGTGCCAGGGCGACGGCATGCTGCGCGTCGAGATGCACTTCCTGCCCGATGTCTACGTGCCCTGCGACGTCTGCCGTGGCCGCCGCTACAACCGCGAAACGCTCGAGGTAAAGTATCGTGGCCGCACCATCCACGAAGTGCTGGAACTCACCGTCGAAGACGCCGCCGTGCTGTTCGCGAACGTTCCGGCAGCGGCAAACCGGCTACGCACGCTGCTCGATGTCGGCCTCAAGTACGTGCGCCTCGGCCAAAGCGCCACGACGCTGTCGGGCGGGGAAGCCCAGCGCATCAAGCTCGCCCGCGAACTGGCAAAGCGCGGCGTCGGCCGTACGCTTTACATCCTCGATGAGCCGACCACCGGCCTGCACTTTCACGACGTCGCCCAGCTCCTGGGCGTGCTGCAGCAGCTCGTGGATGCCGGCAACACCATGGTCGTGATCGAGCACAACCTCGATGTCATCAAGACCGCCGACTGGATCATCGATCTCGGGCCGGGCGGCGGCGAGCACGGCGGCCGCGTCGTTGCCGAAGGCACCCCGGAAACGGTCGCGGCAAATCGCAACTCGCTCACCGGGCAGTACCTGGCGCCGCTGCTCGCGCGTGCGCGCGCCGCGGTGCGCGCACCGGCCGCAGTACTGGCGGAAGCGGAGTAGACTGCGGTGCAAGGACGAGCGGGAGTATCGATGACTAGCAAGATTGAAACGGTGCGCGGCAGCACGGTGACCATCCGCTTCGATGCTGCCCGGTGCATACACTCACGTCACTGCGTACTCGACCGGCCCGACGTCTTCGTGCCCAACGTCGCGGGGGAATGGATCCATCCCGACCGTGCCAGTGCCGACGAAGTTGCGGCGCTGGCGGCCAATTGCCCCTCAGGCGCCATCACCTGTGTGCGCCACGACGGCGTAGCCGATGAGGCAGCGCCGCTCGTGAACACCGTGCGCGTGCGTGAGAACGGGCCACTGGCGTTTCATGCCCAGCTGTCGCTCCCGGGTGGCGAGCAGCCGCTGCGCGCGACACTGTGCCGCTGCGGGGCGTCGGCGCACAAGCCCTATTGCGACGGCAGTCATTCGGCGGCGGGTTTCACGGCCACGGGCGAGCCGAAGGCGGCGGAGTCAAGCCCGCTGGTGGTCCGCAACGGTGCACTGACGGTAACGCTGCAGCCCGACGGGCCGCTCAAGGTGAAGGGCGCGCTCGAAGTCGTCAGCGGCACCGGCCGCACCATCAACCGCACCAGTGAAACCTACCTGTGTCGCTGCGGCGCCTCGGCGAACAAGCCGTACTGCGACGGCAGCCACAAGCGGATCAGTTTCAAGGCAAGCTGAATCGCGCTGCCGCGTTCGATTCACAGCGCCTAGCGCGCGCGCCGCGCGCCGGAATCAAAGTACTGGTGCAGTTCACCGCTCTCCGAGCGTTCCTGGTATCGCCCGTCGGTATAGCCACTGACCACCCGGCGCCAGAAGGCGACGGCCTGCGGATTGCGCAGGTACTCCATGATGTGCCAGCGGCCGGAGAACCGATCGAAGATCAGCCGCACGGCTTCCTGGCCCACACCACGGCGGCGCCAGGGACGGGCAATGAAAAACTCGGCCATGGAAAAATCCGCCGCGTCGCGGCCGGCCGCAGTCGGGCCGGTGCGCACCATCGCAAAGCCGACGGGCTGGGCTTCCTTGAGCACGGTGAGCAGATGCGCGCTGGAATCGGCCAACCAGCCGCCGAGCTGATCGGGTTCCCGGTGACCCACTTCCGGGAGCGCGGGAAACATGCCGGTGCCAAGCGGCGCCAGATCGTTAAGGTAGTCGCGATAGACGGACTCGATCCACTGGCGATCACCGCGCGACTGGCGCGTGTCGCGGACACTGATCGTCATGCCACAAACGTCATGCCACAAAAACACGAAAGCCCGTGCAGACCGGGTCTCGGCCTGCGCGGGCTTTCATGCCAGAACCGATCGGATCAGTTCTTCGCCGGGGCAGCCGGAGCAGCCGGAGCGGCGGCAGGAGCCATGGCATCGGCAGCCGGAGCGGCGGCGGCAGGAGCAGCGGCATCGGCAGCCGGAGCGGCAGCCGGGGCAGCGGGTTCCTGGCTGCTGCAAGCAACCAGCGCCAACGCTGCGACGGCAGCGCCAAGAGCGAGCTTAATATTCATCGATGAATCCCCAGATAATAAGAAGTTAAAAAAACAATCAAACTAGTTTGAGTCGCGACCTTCCATCGCGGTCGTCGATTCTATAGAAGCTGAAGCACAATTCAATCAGCCACGCACAAATAAAGGCCCGCAAAACGGCTCCGGAACCCGGATTTCAGCGTTTTGCCAGCAAATTCCGGATCTCCTCGAGCAGGACCTCCTGGCGAGGAGGGGCCGCGGGAGCCGCATCGGCCGGCGGTTTCTTGAGCCGGTTGATGGCCCGGATCGCCAGAAACAGCACGAAGGCAATGATTGCGAAGTCGAATATGGTTTGCAGAAAGGCGCCGTATTTGAGCAGCACGGCCTTGCCATCCGGCCCGGTGCCTATGGTGGTGGCCAGGTCCGCAAAACTGACGCCGGACAGCGCCATGCCCAGCGGCGGCATGATCACGTTCTCGACCAGGGAAGAGACAATCTTGCCGAAGGCGGCGCCAACGATGACGCCGACCGCCATGTCGACGACGTTCCCCTTCATGGCAAATTCCTTGAAATCCGCTCCCAGGCTCATATTTCTCTCCTTGAATCTGCTACTTGGCGGTCTTCTTCTTGGCGGGCTTCCCGGCGGTCTTTCCGGCGCTGGCCTTCTTGGGGGCGCGCCCCGGCTTTTCCGCGGTTGCAGTGGCCGCGTCTGCCTTGGCGTCCTTGGCGGCCTTACCAGGTTTGGAGTCCTTCGCGGCCGGCCCCTTGTCTTTCGGCGGCTTGGCGGACCGCTTCGGCTTGGCGGCGGCCTCGGCACCGGTGGCTGGCACCACGGCTTCGGGCGCTGGCCGGTCGACGAGCTGCATCAGCGCCATAGGCGCCGAGTCGCCCGGCCGCGGCTCCATGCGCAGGATGCGGGTGTAGCCACCCGGCCGGGTGCGAAAGCGCGGACCCAGGTCAGTAAACAGCTTGCTGACCACCGCCGTATCACGCAGACGCGCGAACGCCAGCCGCCGGTTGGCCTCAGAGTCGCTCTTGCCGAGCGTGATGAGCGGCTCGGCCACGCGGCGCAGCTCCTTGGCCTTGGGAAGCGTGGTGCGGATGGTTTCGTGCCGCAGGAGCGAGACGGCCATGTTGCGCAGCATGGCCCGCCGATGGGGACTGTTGCGCGAGAGCTGCCGGCCGGTAAGTTTGTGACGCATGAAATTCTCTTAAGGCGAATGGTCAGATCAGGCCGCTTTCTTCGTCGCGGCGCAGGCCCGCGGGCGGCCAGCCATCGAGCCGCATACCGAGCATCAGGCCATGGCTCTGCAGCACCTCCTTGATCTCAGTGAGTGACTTCTTGCCCAGGTTCGGCGTGCGCAGCAATTCGACTTCTGTGCGCTGCACGAGATCACCGATGTAGTGGATGTTCTCGGCCTTAAGGCAGTTGGCGCTGCGCACCGTGAGTTCGAGCTCATCGACCGGACGCAGCAGGATCGGATCGAACTGCATCTCGGTGATCTTGGCCACGGCCTCGTCTTCACCCTGCAGATCGACGAACACCGACAGCTGGTCCTTGAGGATGCCGCCGGCGCGGCGGATGGCCTCTTCCGGCTCGATGGTGCCATTGGTCTCGATGTCGATGATCAGTTTGTCGAGGTCAGTGCGCTGTTCGACACGGGCCGCTTCCACCGAGTAGGTGACGCGGCGGACCGGCGAGAACGAGGCGTCGAGCAGCAGGCGGCCGATCGGCCGGGTCTGCTCTTCGAAGGCCACGCGCTGCACCGCCGGGCGATAGCCGCGGCCGCGCTCGATCTTCATCTGCATGTTCAGCTCGCCCGCCTTGGTGAGGTTGGCGATCACCAGCTCGGGATTCACGACTTCGACGTCGTGATCGGTCTGGATGTCACCGGCGGTTACCGGGCCCGGGCCCTTCTTGTGCAGGCGCAGCTCAGCCGAGCTGCGCGAGTGCATGCGCAGTGCGACCAGCTTGAGGTTGAGGAGCACGTCAACGACGTCTTCCTGCACACCTTCGATGCTGGTGTACTCGTGCAGCACACCGTCGATTTCCACCTCGGTGATCGCCGCACCGGGCATGGACGAGAGCAGCACGCGTCGCAGCGCGTTGCCGAGCGTATGGCCAAAGCCGCGCTCGAACGGTTCGATGACGACCCGCGCCTGCCGAGGGGCAACGGGCTGCACCTTGACGACACGGGGCTTGAGGAACTCGGTCACTGAAGATTGCATAGCCGATCTACTCCAGGCTCTGGCCTTACTTCGAATACAACTCGACGACCAGGTTCTCGTTGATGTCCGGGAGGACATCTTCGCGAGCCGGGACCGCCTTGAATACGCCGCGCATTTCCTTGTCGTTGACCTCGACCCACTCGGGGAGGCCAGCCTGCGTCGCCGAAGCCAGCGCACCCTGGATGCGCAGCTGCTTGCGGGCGCGTTCACGCACCTGCACCACATCGCCCGCCTTGCACTGGTAAGAAGCGATCGAGACAACGCCGCCGTTGACCTCAATGGCCTTATGGCTCACCAGCTGGCGCGCTTCCGAGCGCGTGGCCGCGAAGCCCATGCGGTAGACGACGTTGTCGAGGCGCGACTCGAGGAGCTTGAGGAGCTGCTCGCCAGTGGCGCCGGTGCGGCGCGCCGCCTGCTGGTAATAGCCGCGGAACTGCCGCTCGAGCACACCGTACATACGGCGGAGTTTCTGTTTCTCGCGCAGCTGCGTACCGTAGTCGGAAAGGCGTTGCCTGCGCTCACTCTTGATGCCGCCAGGTGGCACCTGAAACTTGCACTTGCTCTCGAGCGGCTTCGCGCCGCTCTTGAGGAACAGATCCGTGCCCTCGCGACGAGCGAGCTTGCAGGTAGGACCGAGATAACGCGCCATATATGTGTTTCCCTTGTGTCCGCGTCAGACGCGGCGCTTCTTCGGCGGACGGCAGCCGTTATGCGGAATCGGCGTGACGTCCTCGATGCTCGAGATCTTCAGGCCGCAGCTGTTCAAAGCCCGCACCGCAGACTCGCGGCCGGGGCCCGGGCCGCCGACGCGCACTTCGACGTTCTTGACACCATGCTCCTGCGCGGCGACGCCAGCCTTTTCGGCGGCGACCTGCGCGGCGAACGGCGTACTCTTGCGCGAGCCGCGGAAACCGCAGCCGCCCGAAGTTGCCCACGACAGCGTGTTGCCCTGGCGGTCGGTGATCGTGATGATCGTGTTGTTGAAGGACGCATGCACGTGCGCGATCGCATCGAGCACGTTCTTGCGCGCCTTCTTGGGCTTCTTGGTGCCGCCGGCCGCGGTCGCAGCCGCGGTCGCGCTGGCGCCGGATTGCTGTGTCTTTTGTTCAGCCATATGTCTTCTTGCCTGCAGTTATGCTTTGACGAATTACACTTTTCCGGGCGGGGCGTTGAGCTTCACTGCCTGCTTGCGCGGCCCCTTACGGGTGCGCGCGTTGGTGCGTGTGCGCTGGCCACGGACCGGCAGGCCCTTACGGTGACGCATGCCGCGCCACGTGCCCAGATCCATCAGGCGCTTGATGTTCATCGACACTTCGCGGCGCAGGTCGCCTTCCAGCGGATAGCGCGACAGCTGCGCGCGTAGCGCCGTCACCTCCGCTTCGGTGAGGTCCTTGACCTTGGTGCTCGGGTCGACGCCCGCGGCGGCGCAGGATTCGAGCGCGCGCGTGCGCCCGATCCCGAAGATGTGGGTCAGGCCGATGCTGATGTGCTTGTTCATCGGAATGTTGATGCCGGCTATGCGTGCCATGCTGCTACCTCTATCCTTGCCGCTGCTTATGACGCGCGTCGACGCAGATTACGTAGACCACGCCGCGGCGGCGCACGATCTTGCAGTTCTTGCAGATCTTCTTGACTGACGGACGTACTTTCATCGCTCACCTGTACTGGGGGCGCCGCGACCGGTGCCCAGCAAATTGGCTTTCTTCATCAGGCCCGGATAGTGATGCGACATCATGTGCGCCTGGAGCTGTGCCATGAAATCCATCACCACCACGACCACGATCAGGAGCGAGGTGCCCCCGAACTGGAACGGTACGCCCTGCGAGGACACCAGCACCTCGGGCAGCAGGCACACCGCCATGATGTACGCGGCGCCCCACAGCGTCAGGCGTGTCAGCACCTTGTCGATGTATTCACCAGTCTGCTGACCGGGGCGGATGCCGGGAATGAAGGCGCCGGATTTCTTCAGATTGTCGGCGGTCTCGCGCGCGTTGAACACCAGCGCCGTGTAGAAAAAGGTAAACCCGAGGATCAGACCCGCGTACAGCACCAGGTGCAGTGGCTGGCCGTAATTGAGCGCCGCCTGGATCCGCTGCAGCACCAGGCTCGTCTTGGTATCCGATCCGGTGGCGAAGAAACTCGCCATGGTCGCCGGGAACAGCAGCAGGCTGGAGGCGAAAATCGGCGGTATCACGCCCGACATGTTGAGCTTGAACGGCAGGTGGCTGCTCTGCCCGGCATACAGGCGGTTGCCGACCTGGCGCTTGGCATAGTGCACCGTGATGCGGCGCTGCGCGCGCTCGACGAACACGCAGAAGCCGGTGACACCGAGCACGATCGCCACCAGGGCGATGGCGAACATCGGCTGCATTTCACCGTTGCTGACCGACTCGAAGGTGCGACTGAGCGCGCCGGGGGTTCCGGCGACGATGCCGGAGAGGATGATCATCGAGATGCCGTTGCCGACGCCGCGTTCGGTGATCTGCTCGCCGAGCCACATCAGGAACAAAGTGCCGGTGGTCATGGTGACCGTGGCCACCAGCAGCCACTGCGGGCCGCCGTTGAGCACGTATTGGCCATTCTGCAGCGCCACCGCGGCGCCGAACGACTGGAACACCGCCAGACCCAGGGTCGCGTAACGCGTCAGCTGCGTGGTCTTGCGCCGGCCGGCCTCGCCTTCCTTGCGGTATTCCATCAGCGTCGGCACCACCATGCCGAGCATCTGGATGATGATTGAGGCCGAGATGTACGGCATCACGCCCATCGCGAAGATCGACATGCGCTGCAGCGCGCCGCCGCTGAAACTGTTGACCACGCCGAGGATACCGCTCGACTGGTCGGTGAAGAAGCGCAGCACCGCGGCCTGGTTGATGCCCGGCACCTGGATAAAGGTGCCGATGCGGTACACCACCAGCGCGCCCAGCAGGAACAGCAGGCGCTTGCGGATATCGCCGCTCCGTCCTGCTTCGGCAAGCGTCGCCGCCGGATTGCTGAGGGCGCTGTTGGCCATCAGGCCTCGACCTTGCCGCCGGCCGCTTCGATTGCTGCGCGCGCGCCCTTGGTGGCACCGATACCCTTGAGGTGCACGGCCTTCTTGAGTTCACCCGATAGCACCACCTTGGCGCTCTCGGCAAACACCGAGACAATCTGCGCCGCCTTGAGCGCCGCCAGGTCGATCACTTCGCTCTTGACCA
>JAYUZI010000168.1:0-6930 GCA_043751915.1 Gammaproteobacteria bacterium
GGCAGTCCCTGATGCACCCCTCCCAAGTCGCCGAGCTCATCCGCGCGGCCCTGCCTGGCGCCGAGGTGGCCGTCGCCTCCGACGACCAGACGCACTACAGCGCCCGCGTCGTCAGCGAGTCATTCGCCGGACTCCGTGGCGTCGCCCGTCACCAGTTGGTCTACCGGGCGCTCGGCACCCGCGTGGGACGCGAGATTCACGCGCTGTCGATCGAGGCGCTGACGCCCGGGGAGGCTGCCGGGCGCGGCACGCTGCGGGAGCCGCGCATTGGATAAGCTGCAGATCACCGGTGGCGTGCCGCTCAAGGGTGAAATTCGCATCTCCGGCGCCAAGAACGCCACGCTGCCGATGCTGGCGGCGGCACTGCTGGCCGACGGCCCCGTGACCATCGGCAACGTGCCGCACCTGCACGACGTCACGACGATGATCGAGCTGCTGGCCCGCATGGGCGTGACCGTCACCGTGGACGAGAAGATGCGCATCGAAGTGGATCCGTCGACGATCAAGGAATGCTTCGCGCCCTACGAGCTGGTCAAGACCATGCGCGCCTCGATCCTGGTGCTGGGGCCACTGGTGGCGCGCTACGGACGTGCCGACGTGTCGCTCCCTGGCGGCTGCGCCATCGGCGCGCGGCCGGTGAATATTCACGTCGCCGGTCTCCAGGCCATGGGCGTGGATATTCACATCGAGGGTGGCTACATCCGCGCGCGGGCCGGGCGGCTCCACGGCGCGCGCCTGGTGCTCGACACCGTGACTGTGACCGGCACAGAGAACCTGATGATGGCCGCGACACTCGCCGATGGCCAGACCGTGATCGAGAACGCGGCGCGCGAACCTGAAGTGATCGATGTGGCCAATTTCCTCATCGCGATGGGTGCACGCATCGCGGGCGCCGGCACCGACAAGATCGTCATCAACGGCGTCAAGTCGCTGCACGGCACGCACTACGACGTGCTGCCTGACCGTATCGAAGCCGGCACCTATCTGGTGGCCGCCGCCATTACCGGCGGGCACATCCGCGTCAAGAACACGCGTCCCGAGCACCTCGATGCGGTGCTCGCCAAGCTCGCCGAGGCCGGAGCCAAGATCGACACGGGGCCCGACTGGGTGGAACTCGACATGGGCGGGCGCCGACCGCGCGCTGTCGACGTGCGCACCGCGCCCTATCCGGCGTTTCCCACCGACATGCAGGCACAGTTCGCCGCGCTCGACACGGTCGCCAACGGTGTCGGCACCGTGGTCGAGACCATCTTCGAGAACCGCTTCATGCACATGCTGGAAATGCGCCGCATGGGCGCCGAGATCCGCCTCGAAGGCAACACCGCGATCATTCACGGCGTCAACGAACTCACCGCCGCGCCGGTGATGGCCACCGACCTGCGCGCCTCCGCGAGCCTGGTGCTCGCGGGCCTGGTCGCCAAGGGGCGCACCGACATCGAGCGCATCTACCACATCGACCGCGGCTACGAGGCGATCGAGGAAAAACTCGCGCAGCTTGGCGCACAGATTAGGCGTGTGCCCAACTGAGGCCATGCGCCGCGCGCGGGCGCCCTTACACCTGGTTGGGCCTCTGCACCACCTTGCATGCCACCTCGCGTATCTGCGTCCCGCGTTGTACGCGCAGTTTCACGCTAGCGCCGGGCTTGTGGCTGGCGAGCTGCGTAAGCGCGTCCTGGGCGTTGCGGATTTCACGGCCGTCTATCGCCAGCAGGATGTCGCCGGCGCGCAACCCGGCGTTGGCGGCCGGGCCGTTGACGTACAGGTTGGTGATCACGACGCCAGCGCGCGGCAGCCGGTATTGGGCGGCCTGGTCGGCACTGAAATCGTCGGCGACGATGCCGCTCCAGCCGCGCACCACGTGGCCTTGAGCGAGCAGCTCGCGCATCACGCCACGCGCCAGATTGACCGGAATGGCGAAGCCGATGCCTTCGACGCCGGTGGCGTCCAGGTTCTTGGCGATCACCGCGGTGTTGATGCCCACCAGTTCGCCTTCGGCATTGATGAGGGCGCCGCCGGAGTTGCCTTCGTTGATCGCCGCGTCGGTCTGGATGAAATTTTCGAAGGTCGCGACCCCCAGTTGCTTGCGGTCAGTGGCGCTGACGATGCCGTGGGTCACGGTCTGCTGCAGGCCCAACGGGTTGCCGATGGCCAGGACTTCGTCGCCAACCTGCAGCCGGTCGGAGCGACCGAGAGTCATGACCGGGAGCGCGGTCAATTTGATCGTTAGCAGCGCCAGGTCGGTGTCCGGATCGCGGCCGACCACGTGGGCCTCGGCGCTGCGGCCGTCGGCAAGCTGCACCTTGATCACAGTGGCGTTGGCAATGACGTGGTTGTTGGTGAGGATGTGTCCAGCGGCGTCGACAATTACGCCCGAACCCAGCGCGCGCTGCACGTATTGCTGGTAGTGCGGGCCTGAGCCGCCGAACAGCTGCTCGAAGGTGTTCGGCTGCACCTGCTCGGTGACCACGCGCGCAGTATAGATGTTGACCACGGCAGGCGCAGCGCGCCGGACCGCGCCGGCGAATGAGCGCGGCGACGCGGCAGCCGGGATCGGCCCGGCCGGGGCCGTATACGAAACGGCAGCCGCACCGGGCGCGACGACGCCGCGCGTGCGGACCAGGAGTTCGGGCCGGAAGTACACCACCAGAAAGGCCAGCGCCAGTCCGCCGACCACGGCGCCAGCCAGGAATACCAGTCCCCGCCCCAGTTTTTGCAGACTCATTGACCAGCTCCTGCGGACGACGCCCCGCGGCCCCGGAAGCCTTCGCGCACGGTCGCCGAGCGGCGCGACGGGATGTGTATAATGCGACACTTCCCGAGACAATCGTGAGCTTCGCCCTTAAGCCCCGCCTGCAGCGCGGGACCGCGGGGCAGGGCCAGGGCAGCGGAGTAGCGACAGATGACGGATGCCGGAGCAAAGGTCGAGGATGCGGCCGTGGATCAGGACCGACGCAAGTTCCTGACGGTCGCTACCAGTGCCACCGCCGCGGTGGGCGTGGTTTTTGCCGCGATTCCGTTCGCGGCGAGCTGGCGACTTTCGGAGCGCGCCAAGGCGCTGGGTGCCCCGGTGCTGGTCGATCTGAGCAAGCTCGAGCCGGGCCAGATGGTCACCTACGTGTGGCGTAAACAACCGATCTACATCTTCAAGCGCTCGCCCGCAGTGGTCGCGGGCCTCGCGGCGAACGACCTCCGCCTCAAGGATCCGAAGTCAGACGAGTCCGACCAGCCCGCCTACGCGGCCAACGAGCGGCGCTCGCGGCGCGACGACATTGCCGTGCTGATCGCCACCTGCACGCACCTCGGCTGCTTGCCGAAGCAGCATTTCGAGCCGGGCGATGTGGTGCTCGGCGCCGACTGGCCGGGTGGGTTCCTGTGCCCCTGCCATGGGTCGCGTTTCGACATGGCCGGGCGTGTGTTCAACGGTTCGCCGGCCTCGGTCAACCTGCGCATTCCGCCCTACAGCTTCCCGACCGAGCATACGCTGCTCATCGGTGAGGATGAGTCAGCAACCCAAGGAGCTGCGTGATGGCGAGCAACGACGCACAGTCCAAGCCCGGCTTCTGGGGTTGGCTGAACAAGCGCCTGCCGGTCGAGCAGTTCATGCGCTCGCAACTGCTCGAGTACTACGCGCCGAAAAATTTCAACATCTGGTATTTCTTCGGCTCGCTGGCGCTGCTGGCACTGGTGATGCAGCTGTTCACCGGCATCTTCCTGACCATGTACTACAAGGTGGGTGAAGCCACTTCGTTCGACTCGGTCGAATTCATCATGCGCGAGGTCGATTACGGCTGGCTGATCCGCTACATGCATTCGATCGGCGCCTCCGCTTTCTTCATCGCCGTCTATCTGCACATGTATCGCGCGCTCATCTACGGTTCGTACAAGGCGCCGCGCGAGCTGCTGTGGCTGTTCGGCATGTTCATCTACCTGGCGTTGATGGCCGAGGCCTTCATGGGTTACGTGCTGCCCTGGGGCAACATGTCGTATTGGGCGGCCACCGTGATCATCAATCTCTTCAGTACCATCCCGGTGATTGGCCCGGGGCTGGTGGAATGGATCCGTGGCGACTACGGGGTCGCGGATGCCACCCTTAACCGCTTCTTCTCGCTGCATGTGGTGGCGCTTCCCCTGGTGCTGCTGCTGCTGGTCGCGCTCCATCTGGTGGCGCTCCACGAGACCGGTTCGAACAACCCGGATGGCATCGAGATCAAGGAGCGCCGCGGGAGCGACGGCAAGCCGCTCGACGGCATCCCGTTCCATCCCTACTACACGGTGAAGGATATCGTCGGCGTCGGCGTGTTCCTGACACTGTTCGCGGTGGTGGTATTCTTCGTGCCGACCTTTGGCGGCCTCTTCATGGAAGAGGCGAATTTCGAGCCGGCCAATCCGCTCTCGACCCCGGAGCCGATCGCGCCGTCGTGGTACTTCACGCCCTACTACGCGATCCTGCGCGCGGTGCCCAACCAACGACTCGGTGCGCTGCTGCTGCTGATGGCAGTGCTGGCGTTCTTCTTCCTGCCCTGGCTCGACCGCTCGCCGGTCAAGTCGGTGCGCTACCGCGGCTGGTGGTTTCGCGGCTTCCTGGCTGTGTTCACGGTGTCGTTCCTGACACTGATGTACCTGGGCCTGAAACCGGCGACCGGCGTCTACGTGACGGCGGCACGCGTGTCGACCATCGGCTACTTCGCCTTCTTCCTGTTGATGCCCTGGTATTCACGCTGGGATCGCACCAAGCCCGTGCCCGAGAGAGTCAGCTTCCATGCGTAAGTCAGTCCTGCTCGTCGTTGCGCTGCTGTTCGCACCACTGGTTTGCCTGGCCGAAGCCCAGACTGAAGGTGAGGGCGCTGGCGCGCCGCTCGACTGGCAGCACTGGCAGGCCGGGAACGAGGTCAGCAACACCGCTTCGCTCCAGCGCGGCGCGCGCAATTTCTTCAATTACTGCGCCGGCTGTCATTCGCTGAAGTACCTGCGTTACTCGCGCCTGGCCGCCGACCTGAAGATTTCCACCGACCAGCTCAAGGCCGACCTGCTGCCCGCGGGCGCCACTCCCGCCGACTACGTCCAGGCCAGTGTATTGCCGGTGGATGGGGTCGCCTGGTTCGGCAAGGAGCCGCCGGACCTGTCGCTGATCGCGCGCTCGCGCGGCCCTGACCGGAACTACCAGTTCCTGAAAGCCTTTTATGTCGATCCGACGCGCCCGACGCGCACCAATAACCTGCTGGTGAACAACCCGGCCATGCCGGCGGTGCTGAGCGACCTCGAGGGCGTGAAGGAAGCCGTGTTCAAGAATGTCGACGTCACGGTCGACGGCAAGCCGACTACCGAGAAGCGCTTCGATCATTTCGTCACCGTGGTTCCCGGCCAGATGACCGCAGTGCAGTTCGACGGCTTCGTGCGCGACACGGTCAATTTCCTTGACTACGCCGGTGAGCCGGCGCAGGTCGACCGGCGCAGTATCGGCGTTTGGGTGGTGCTGTTCCTGCTGGTATTCACCTGGTTCGCGTGGCTGCTCAAGAAGGAATATTGGAAAGACATCCATTGACGCGGCGGGCGCGTCCAGCGCGCGGCGCCGGCGGCGGGAGCGCCTAGATGCCTAGCCGGCGGTCGGTCATGACCCTGTTTTCCGCTCCCGACGAGCCGCAGAGTCACCGCGTGCGGATCGTGCTGGCCGAGAAGGCCAGCGAGTGCGACATCATCAGCGTGGTGCCCGGGCGCTACCCCGAGGACCTCCTCGATCTCAATCCCTACCGGAGCCTGCCCACGCTCGTCGATCGGGACCTGGTGCTATACGACGCCCGCGTGATCATCGACTATCTCGACGAGCGCTTTCCGCATCCGCCGCTGATGCCGGTCGACCCGGTGCTGCGCGCGCAGTTTCGCCTCGCCATGTATCGCGTCGAGCGCGACTGGTACGGGCTGGCCGAGCAGATCGAGCGCGAGGGCGATCGCAAGAACCAGGCGCGGCTAAAGAAGGAGCTGCGCGACGCCATGCTGCAGAGCGCCGACCTGTTCAAGATCAAGCCGTACTTCCTCAGCGACGAGTTCTCGGTGGTCGACGCGACCATCGCGCCGATCATCTGGCGCATGCGCCGCTACGAGATTGAGCTGCCGCCGCAGGCGCCGGCGATGCAGAAATACGCGGCGATGATTCTCGCCCGCCCTTCGGTGCGGGCCAGCCTGTCCGACGTCGAAATCGAGATGGGCGTCATCTGATGGCGGCCACCGGCGACGCCGGCGCCGGCTCAGGCCCCGGCCCGTCGCGCCGGCCGTATCTGCTGCGCGCCATGCACGAATGGATGGCGGATGCGGGCTTCACGCCGCACATCATTGTCGACGCCGGGCGCGCCGGCGTCGAGG
Source organism: Gammaproteobacteria bacterium (assembly GCA_043751915.1). GTDB lineage: Bacteria > Pseudomonadota > Gammaproteobacteria > Steroidobacterales > Steroidobacteraceae > FEN-1191. The sequence continues at coordinate 6,358 of JAYUZI010000168.1, forward strand.
TACCGAACGCCTACGTCAAGGACGGCAAGATTGTCCTCAACGTGTCGCTGAACGCGACGCAGCGGCTGCAGCTGCTCAACCACGGAATCGAGTTCGACGCCCGCTTTGCCGGTACGGTGCACCACGTGCGTGTGCCGATGGTCGCTGTACTCGGCATCTATGCGCGCGAGACCGGCGAGGGCATGGTGTTCAACGAGAGCGAACCCGACGCGCCGCCGCCGGCCGACACCGGCTCGCCGGCCACCGGCGTCAAGGGCGAGATGCGACGGGTGAAGCTTACCGTCGTCAAGTAACGCGCTACAGGATCTGCGCCAGCGCCCTGCCGGAGGTGGTATCAGACCAGGGGATCGACCTCGGCCGGGCGTTTTTTCCCCGAGCGACGCCAATGCTTCGCACTCAATCGGGTCCAGCGGCTGCTCACCTGACCTGCGCCGCTTGAGCGCCGCTAGCCCACGAGGCACCCATGACGTTTAGCAACAGCCGGCCGGCGGTGATGCAGGTCATGCCGTTCGCGTAATCAAGACTCGGCGCGACTTCGACTAAGTCCATGCCCACGATCCTGTGGCTCCTTGC
>JAYUZI010000169.1:0-3920 GCA_043751915.1 Gammaproteobacteria bacterium
CGGGTTTCGGCGGGGGGCTGCCGTCGCAGCAGGGTGCTGCCGAGGATTGGTGCGTCGCACAAGTCCCTGGCCGACCGAAGCCCCGCCAGTATCGCCCTCCAGATCGCAACACAGTTCACCGGAGCGCTCCATGACCGCCAAGCGGCAGCCGATCGAATACGCCGATGCCTCGCTCGAGGTGCGCGCCGTCTACGACGACATCATGGCGACCCGCAGGACCAACTGGATCAACAACTTCTGGAAGGTCCTCGGCCACGACCCGCCGACCCTGCGGCGCATCTGGACCAACATCAAGGACGTCATGGGGCCCGGGTCGCTCGATCCGCTGACCAAGGAGCTGCTGTACGTTGCCGTCAGCGCCTCCAACGGCTGCCGCTACTGCATCGCCTCGCACGGTGCCGCGGCCCGCAACAAGGGGATGTCCGAGGCGCAGTATTCGGAACTGTTGTCCATCGTCGGCCTCGCCAACGAGACCAACCGCCTGGTCACCGCGCTCGACGTTGAGGTCGACGCGCAGTTCCTGTAATTCCCGCCACGCCGGGCGCGATCGCCCGGCCGGCCCGTTCCGGCCACCCGACCAGACGAGGACACCGCATGAAATCCGCCGACTACAACAGCGTCACGCACCACCGTTGGGACAAGATCCAGGCGGAGCCGATGAAGGGCACCATCACCCGCAAGCTCGTTACCGGCGAACGGATGATGATCGCGCACGTGCACCTGATGAAGGGCGACGACGTGCCGCTGCATCAGCACGAGAACGAGCAGCTGACCTACATCCTCGAGGGCGCGCTGCACTTCTGGTTCGGCGATCATGGCGAGCGCGAACTGGTGGTGCGCGCCGGCGAGATCATCGTCATTCCGTCGAACGTGCCGCACCGGGCGCTGGCGCTGGAAGACACGCTCGACGTCGACGTCTTCAATCCGCCGCGGCAGGACTGGCTGATGGGCACGGACGATTACCTGCGGCGCTGATCGCGCGCCCATCGACAATGCAAGGAACCTGACGAATGGATCTGGGACTTCGTAACCGGCGGGCGCTGGTCATGGGCGGCTCGCGCGGGCTGGGCCGGGCGGTCGCCGCGACGCTGATCGCCGAAGGCGCGCGCGTCGCGATCTGCGCGCGCGACGCCGGTCGACTCGCAGTGACCGCTGCGGAAATAGATGCCGAGGGCATCCCTTGCGACCTGTCGATCCCCGGCGCCGCCGCTGCGCTGGTCGAGGAGGCCGAGCGGCGCCTGGGCCCGCTCGACGTCCTGGTCGTCAACACCGGCGGGCCGCCGCCGGGCCTGTTCGCCGATCTCGGCGACCAGGCCTGGCGCGCGGCCTTCGAGGGACTGTGGATGAGCAGTGTCGGCGCGATACGCGCCGCGCTGCCGGGCATGCGCGCCCGCCGCTGGGGCCGCGTGATCCTGGTCACCTCGATCGCGGCACGTGAGCCGGTGCCCAACCTGATGCTGTCGAACTCACTGCGCGCCGGCCTGCACGGGCTGGTCAATGCGCTGAGCAAGGAAGTGGCGCGCGACCAGGTCACCGTCAATGCACTGCTGCCCGGCTACACGCTCACCGAGCGACTTGAGCAGCTGAACCTCGACCAGGCGCAACTGCTGGCGGAAATCCCCGCCGCCAGGATCGGCAGCCCCGATGACTTCGCCGCAGTCGCGGCGTTCCTGGCCTCGGAACAGGCAGGCTACGTCACCGGCCAAGCGCTGGCCTGCGACGGCGGCCTGCTGCAGTCGATCTGAATTGCCTGCGCCCCGGAAAAAGAGACGCGACCCATGGCCGAACTGAGGATTCATGACGAGGTCTGGCGGAGCTTGGAGCAGTTCCGGCTGCCGGACAAGCTCGGCTTCGGTCTGGTCGTGGCGCCGGTGATGTACAGCGCCGATTTTGGTGACGGCCGCTGGCAGCACGGGCAGCTGCTGCCGTACGGGCCGATCGAAATCCTGCCCGGCGCCCGGGCGCTGCATTTCGCGGAGCAGGCGTTCGAGGGCATGAAGGCGTACCGGGTCGGACGGCTGACCGCCAACCTGTTCCGGGCCCGCGACAACTGCGCGCGCTTCCAGCGCTCGGCGGCACGAATTGCGATGACCCCGGTGCCGGAGGAGATCTTCAACGAGGGTGTGCACGCGGTGGTCGGCGCCTGCACCCCGCTCATCCCGGGCAACAGCGGCCAGTCGTTGTACGTGCGGCCGTTCCTGTTTGGCACCGAGCCCGGCTATGCAGTGCGCGCCTCGCAACACGCGCGCTTCATGGTCATCGCCAACCCCACCGAGGCGTACGCCACCGGCCCGATGCGTATCCTGATCGAGCGCCAGCAGGTGCGCGCGGCCGCAGGCGGCCTCGGTACCGTCAAGGCCGGCGCGAACTACGCCGCCTCGCTGCTCGCCTCGACCCGCGCGGTGGAGCGTGGCTACACGGTCGCGCTGTGGCTGGATCCGACCACGCGCCAGAATATCGAGGAACTGTCGGGCATGAACCTGTTCGCGGTGATCGGCGACGAACTGCATACGCCGCTGCTCAACGATTCGATCTTGCCAGGAGTGACGCGCGACTCGCTGATCACCCTGGCGCGCGCGATGGGCTGGCGGGTGGTCGAGCGGACCATGCCGGTCGCCGTGCTGCTGTCGCAGCTGGAAAGCGGGGAATGCAGCGAGCTGTTCGCCTGCGGCACCGCCGCCATCGTCGCTCCGGTCAGCGCGCTCGGCGATGCCGACGGCCGCGACTACGCGCCGCGCGTCGTGGACGAGCGCGCTCGCACGCTGCGCGAGCGGCTGCTGGCGATCCAGGAACGCCGGGCGCCCGACCCCTACGGCTGGACCACCGAGGTGGCCCCGCTAACGCGCCGCGGCACAGCCTGACGATGCGAACGCACCGATTGTGATCATCGAGAATCTTGTCTAAAACAAGCACTTTGAGCAGAGGCACCATGAACGCAAATACCCGTCCGACATCGATCATACGCAGTGGACGCATCGCCAGCGCCACGCTTGCGGCATGCATCGCGCAGGCCCTCGTGCAGGCAGCGGGCGCGCAGACTGCGCCGGCAGTCGCGGCCGGCGGCCTCGAGGAGATCGTGGTGACCGCGCAGAAGCGCGTGCAGAACTCGCAGGAAGTCGGCATCGCGCTGTCGGCGGTCACGGGCGATGACCTCAATGCGCTCGGCGCGGCGACTGCCACCGACATCACCAAGGCCATGCCGGCGGTAGTCCTCACCCAGCCGAACGGCCCGTCCTCGTTCAGTCTGTCGATCCGCGGCGTGACGCAGAACGACTTCGCCGATCACCAGGAGAGCCCGGCCGCGATCTACGTCGACGACGTCTACGTGAGCCAGATGGCGGGGCTGGCATTTTCGATGTTCGACATGGAGCGCGTCGAGGTGCTGCGCGGTCCACAGGGTACGCTGTTCGGCCGCAATGCCACCGGCGGCCTCGCCAACTTCGTCACGCGCCGGCCGACCGACGAAACCGGCGGCTATGTCGACGTGACCTTCGGCCAGCGCAACCTGACGCGCATTGAAGGTGCCGTCAACGGGGCTCTGGCGGACGGCATCGACGGCCGCTTCTCGTTCCAGAGCAACCACTACGACCCGCTGTTCAAGAACGTCACGGGCGGTGCGCCGGGCTCCGAGAACGGCAACGACTGGGCGCTGCGGGCGCAGCTGTTGTTCAAGGACATCGCCGGCGGCCAGCTGCTGTTCAACGCGCGCACCAGCCGCGAGGATGTGCACGCCGGCGCCTGGGAACAGTACGCCACTAAGTTCGGCGCCAACGGCTACAACACCGCGGTCGGTCCGCAGGAGAACTACTGGGGGACCTGCAACGGCTGCAACGCCAGCGGACTGCCGGCCAGCGCGCCATTCACGACCACCGACAATCGTGCCGGCTACGCCTTCATCAAGACCAGCGGCGCAACGCTCA
>JAYUZI010000170.1:0-6197 GCA_043751915.1 Gammaproteobacteria bacterium
TGCTCAGCCACCGCGTAATCACCGCTTTCGATCGCGAACTGCGCCAGCAGTCGCGACGCCGCGGCGCCCGCTTCGGGATCATTGCGCAATCGCTCCAGCTCAGCCTGCGCGCCGGCGTCGTCGCCGAGCACCAGGAACGCCTGCGCCCGCGCGAGGCGCCCGCCCGGTTCGGCTGCCGCCTGCCGCGCTGCCGCGTCGGCTCCGGCGGCGTTACCCAGGATCGCCTGTGCCCGTGCGGTAATGAGCGCGGCGGCCGGAACAGTGGCGCCGGCGGCCCTGGCGCCCAGCGCGTAACGCAGCGCCAGCGTGGCGTCCCAGGCATCGAGCGCCAGCGCGCCGAGTTCGAGCTGCGCCTCGGCGCCGTGCAACTGGGTCGCCTCGAGATCGCGCATCATGGCGAGTGCCGGCTCGCTCCCCGCACGCTGCACCACGGCGTCGATGGTCGCGATCACTTTCCCGCCGGCGCCGTTGAGCAGCTGCCTGAAGTGGCGGCGCGCATCGGGAATCTGGTAGCTGCTGAGCTCGGCCTGGGTAAGCGCCAGCATGGCGCCCGTATCGCCCGGCGCGAACTGCAGCCAGCGCTCGGCGATGGCGCGCGCGGCCGGGTACTGCCCGCAGGCCAGCGCCACCGCGCTTGCACGTGCGGCCAGTTCGGGTTGTTCGAGCGCCTCGCTCGCCTGCTGGTAGAGCCCGCTCGCAGCGCCGCAGTCACCTTTGCGCAGCGCCGCGTCGGCACTCGCGGCGGCCGTATTGCCGTCGATGTGCCCCGCTGCCGCGGCGACGCCCGGCACGGGGGCCAGGACGGCGGCAAGCACGGCAGCGACAGGCGCGTAGCGCGGCGCACGAGGCAAGGGGCGGTGGCAATGAGGCATGATCATGCGACTATAGCAGCCCAATGAAAGATTCGATCCGCCAGAAACTGGAAAGATCCGCCGAACGTTGCGAAGAGGTCGCCCGCTCGCTCGCCGACCCGCAGGTGCTTGGACGGAGCGACCAGTTTCGCGAGCTGTCGATGGAGTACGCGCGGCTCTTGCCAACCGCGACGGCGCTCCAGGAATACCGTCAGCTCGAGGCCGATCTCGCCTCGGCTGAAACGCTGCGCACCGACGGCGACCCGGGCATGCGTGCGCTTGGCGAGGAGGAGGCCGCGCGGCTGCGCAGCGCGCTGGCCGAGCGCAGCGAATTCCTGCAACGCCTGCTGCTGCCGGTCGACCCGCACGATGAAGGCAACATATTCCTGGAAATCCGCGCCGGTACCGGCGGTGACGAGGCGGCCATTTTTGCCGGCGACCTGCTGCGCATGTACAGCCGCTACGCCGAGACGCGGCACTGGCAGGTTGAACTGATCAGCGAAAGCTCGGGCGAGCACGGCGGCTACCGCGAGGTCATCTGCCGGGTCGTCGGCCGGGGCGCATTTTCGCGGCTCAAGTTCGAATCCGGCACGCACCGCGTGCAGCGCGTGCCGGCGACCGAGGCCCAGGGCCGCATCCACACTTCCGCGTGCACCGTAGCCATACTGCCGGAGCTCGTGGAAATCGATCGCATTGAGATCAATCCGGCCGACCTGCGGATCGACACCTATCGTTCATCGGGTGCCGGTGGCCAGCACGTCAACAAGACTGATTCGGCAGTGCGCATCACGCACATCCCGACCGGCGTGGTCGTCGAATGCCAGGACGAGCGCTCGCAGCACAAGAACCGCTCGCGCGCCATGTCGCTCCTGCAGTCGCGCCTGCTGGCGGCCGAACAGGAAAAACGCGCCAGCGCCCAGGCGCGCACGCGCAAGCTCCAGGTGGGGAGCGGTGATCGCTCGGAGCGCATCCGCACCTACAATTTTCCGCAGGGTCGCATGACCGAACATCGCATCAACCTGACACTCTACAAGCTGGCCGATATCATGAACGGCGAGCTCGATGAACTGCTCGACGCGCTGCAGCGCGAATTTCAGGCCGAGGAACTGGCCGCGGAATAGAGCACCAGCCACAGTGCGTTGAAATACACCAGCGCCACCGCCTGCACGCCCAGTTCGCAGGCCGCAGCGAAGGCGCTGACCGCACCAGACTGCACCCCAATGGCCGTGATCACCGCCTGCACGATGCCGAGAATGGCCGCGGCCGCGACCACGCAGACGAAAAAAATCAGCGCGGCGATGAGCGCCGAGGCCATTACCTTGGTCCACATCGGGCGCACCAGCCGCACACAGCGGACCAACGCCTGCAGGGGGTCGGTCTTTTCAAACAGCACCACGGGTCGCAGCAGCAGGATGCACACGATCAGGAATATCCCGGGCACCACCAGCGCCAGCAACCCGGCAAAGCATGCCAGCCCGGCCAGGATGGTCGTCGCCATCAGCATCGGCCAGCGTGCCAGGGCCGTGTTGAATTCGCGCTGCAGGTCGGGCGCCGCGCCGCTCAGCATCGCGCGCTGGCGCAACATCAGCATGGCCGCGAGCAGCTGGAAGGCTGAGAAGCCCACGGCTGTGAGCGTCCAGAACTTCGCATCCAGCGGTGGATGGAGCAAGTCCATGGGCTTGCCCGTGGTGAGCCAGTACATGTTGGCAAGGGCGGCCATCAGGATTGCGAACATCGCCGCTGGCAGGCCTTTGGCAAGCGTCATGCGAAACACGACGGTGGCGGCATCCAGCAGTTCGCTGACCGTGGCCGTTTGCGACGGCAGCTTGAGCTGGGGCATGAGAAACTCCGCGATCCGGCCAGGGCCGGCAGGCGCGCAATCTATCATTACCGCATGAAAGCAGAGCAACCCCCGTTGACCGTGGCCGCCGCGCTGGCCCGCGCGACCGCCCGCCTGCGACCGGCGCCCGGCGCCGCGCTCGACGCGCAACTCCTGCTCGGGCACGCGCTGGCGCGCCCGCGCAGCGCACTGCTGGTCCATGAAAATGATTTGCTGCAGGCCGGCCAGCTGGCCGAATTTACCGCGGCCATTGAGCGCCGTGCCCGTGGCGAACCGCTCGCCTACATCACGGGCCGCCGGGAGTTCTGGTCGCTGGAACTGCAGGCATCACCGGCCGTGCTGGTACCGCGCCCCGAAACCGAGCTGGTGGTCGAGCGTTGCCTCGTACTGCTCGACTCACCCGCTGCCCGCGTCGCCGATCTGGGCACCGGTTCCGGCGCCATTGCACTCGCGCTGGCACGGGAGCGGCCGGGATGGCAGATCACGGCAACCGACCGGTCGGCGGCGGCGCTGGCCATGGCCGTGGCAAACGCCCAGATGCTTGCCATAGACAATGTGCGCTTTCTGGAGGGCGACTGGTTCGGCCCGCTCGCCGGGGAGCGCCTGGACCTGATCGCGAGCAACCCGCCGTACATCGGCGCAAGCGACCCGGCGCTCGACGATCCCGCACTGCGCCATGAACCGCCCACCGCGCTGAGCAGCGGACCGACAGGCCTGGAAGACCTGGCTACGCTGATCGCCGGGGCCGACGCCTACCTGCGCGAAGCCGGCTGGCTGGTGCTGGAACACGGCGCCACCCAGGCCAGGGAAGTCGCGGATTTGCTTGTCGCGCGGGGGTTCCGTCACGTACGCTGCCATGCTGATCTGGCTGGCCTGCCGCGCGTCACGGAAGCGCAACGGCCGGCGACCTGAAGCTTCCACCCAATGCAGAGTTCGTCACCATGATACGTTTTGAAACCACGCACGGCGCCTTCACGGTCGAACTGTTCGAAAAGGACGCGCCGCTGACGGTGGCCAATTTCTGGCAGTACGTGGACGACAGTTTTTTCGACGGCACGATCTTCCACCGCATCGTCCCCGGTTTCGTGATCCAGGGCGGCGGCATGAGCGTCGATTTTTCGCAGAAGCCGACCCGCGCGCCGGTCAAGAACGAAGCCAACAACGGCCTGCAGAACGAACGCGGCACGCTGTCGATGGCGCGCACCGATGCGCCTCACAGCGCCACGTCGCAGTTCTTCGTCAATCTCAAGGACAACGAATTTCTCGACCATCGTCCCGGGCAGCACGGCTACGCCGTGTTCGGCCGCGTGGTCGACGGCCTCGAGGTCATAGACAAGATCGCCGCGGTCCGCACCGGGCGCCGCCAGGGCTACACCGACGCGCCAATGGAAGATGTGATCATCAACAGCGCGCGCCGCGTCACCACGAAGAGTTAAGGGCTGGCGAGTGGCAAGGCGGGGTGGGCTCCTGCGCCGCAGCGCGCGCGGCCTGCTGACGACCCTGGTCGGCGCAGCCGCACTGACCGTGCTGCTGGTCCTGGCGCTGCGCTGGATCAACCCGTTCACCAGCGCTTTCATGATGGGTTCGCGGCTCGAAGCGCTGTTCGCGGGCAACCACAACTACCAGACACATTATCAGTGGGTCGATCTGGAGCAGATCTCGCCCCAGGCGGCGCTGGCGGTTATCGCCTCCGAAGACCAACAGTTCCCGTTTCACACGGGCTTCGATTTCAAGTCGATCCGCGAGGCGGTGCGCCACAATGCGCTCAGCCGCCATAAGCGTGGTGCGAGCACCATCTCGCAGCAGGTGGCCAAGAACCTGTTCCTGTGGTCGGGTCGGAGCTTCGTCCGCAAGGGCCTCGAGGCCGGGTTTACGCTGCTCATTGAGTGGTGCTGGCCCAAGGAGCGGATACTGGAGGTGTATCTGAACATCGCCGAATTCGGGCCCGGAATTTACGGCGTACAGGCCGCCGCACAGCGCTACTATCACAAGGATGCGCGACGCCTGAATCGCGCCGACAGCGCGCTGCTGGCCGCGGTACTGCCCAACCCCGCGCGCTTGCGCGTCGAGGCGCCCTCAGACTATGTGCTGTCGCGCCGCGATTGGATTGCCGAACAGATGGTGGAGCTCGGTGGCATTTCGTACCTGAATCTCGTCGAGGCCGACAGCAATCGTAATCCCTGATGCAGGATGACCCGAACATGACACAGAAGACCGAACGCCAATATCGCTACTACGACCTGCTTATGGCCGCGTACGTGTGCATCCTGCTGTGTGCGAACCTCATCGGAGCGCAAAAGGTCACAACCGTGCACTTTCCGCTGCTCGGCGATGAGACCTTCGCGGCGGGAGTCCTGTTCTTTCCGATTTCCTATTTCTTCGGCGACATACTCACCGAGGTCTATGGCTACGCGCGCGACCGCCGCTGCGTGTGGGCGGGTTTCGCGGCGCTGGCCTTCGCCGCGCTGATGGCATCGGTCATCGTGGCAATGCCGCCGGCTGCGAAGTGGCACAATCAAGCCGCCATCGAGGCCATTTTTGGCAACACCTGGCGCATTGTCGGCGCCTCGATCATCGCCTTCTGGTGCGGTTCGCTCGTCAACAGCTACGTGCTCGCCAAGCTGAAGATCCTCACCCGCGGTCGTTGGTTGTGGACCCGCACCATCGGCTCGACGGTTTGCGGTGAAGCGGTGGATTCCGGGCTGTTCTACAGCATTGCCTTCTACGGCATCTGGGACAATCAACTGCTGCTGACAGTCACGCTCACGCAATACGTGCTCAAGAGCGGCTGGGAAGTGCTGAGCACGCCGCTGACCTATTGGGTCGTGAACTTTCTCAAGCGCGCCGAGCGCGAGGATTTTTACGACACCGACACCAATTTCACGCCCTTCTCCCTGCAGGCCTGACCCCGTTCAGGCCACCGGGCCAGATGGCTGGAAATCCAGGCCCGTGAGCTGCACGGACACCTGCCAGAGGCGCAGCGCAGCGGCGTCGTCCCGGGCGCTGGCGGCGGGTTCCGCCAGGGCGCAACGCACGTAGTAGCCGCCGCTGCGGCCGATCACCTGTGCCGATTGCGCCAGGTAGATCAGCGTCTGCGCGCCCGCTTCGGGCGTGAGCCCGGATGCCGCCTTGCGCCAGCGCATGAGCGCGCGCCACAGCGGACCACAATTGTCCGCAAACCGGGTGGCGACGAACCCCGGATGCAAGGCGTTGACCGTGACGCCGCCTGGGCCCAGCAGCTGCGCCAGCCGGCGCACGAACAGCAGGTTGGCGAGTTTCGACTGCGCGTAGCCGGCAATGCCATCACGCTGCAGGTGCCCGAAGTCCATGCGGCCATATTGATGCGCGCGCGATGAGGTGCACACGATCCGCGCCGTGGGCGCGGCCCGGAGCGGCGCGAGCAATTGCAGCGTGAGCACGTAATACGCCAGGTGGTTGGTGGCGAAGCTCGCAGCCAGGCCATCCACCGTGCGCGTACGCCCCATGAAGACCGCGCCGGCATTGTT
>JAYUZI010000171.1:0-2638 GCA_043751915.1 Gammaproteobacteria bacterium
CGTGGATCGTGGTCATCAGGCCGCTCTCGATGCCGATGCCGTCGTTCAGCACCTTGGCGAGCGGCGCCAGGCAGTTGGTGGTGCAGGAGGCATTCGAGATCACGGTGTGCGTGGATTTCAGCACGCTGTGGTTCACGCCGTAGACGACCGTGGCATCGACGTCCTTGCCGCCCGGCGCCGAAATCACCACCTTCTTCGCGCCTCCCGCCAGGTGCTTGCCGCAATCGGCCTTGGTGGTAAAGAACCCGGTGCACTCGAGCACGAACTCGGCGCCGAGCGCGCCCCAGGGAATCTGCGCCGGATCGCGGTGCGCGCTGACCTTGATGCGATCGCCGTTGACGATCATGGAGTCGCCCTCGACACTCACCTGACCGGGAAATTTGCCGTGTGCCGTGTCGTAACGGGTGAGGTGCGCATTGGCCTGCGCGTCACACAGATCGTTAATGCCCACGATCTGGATTTCCTGCTGGCGACCGCTCTCGTACAGCGCGCGGAGAATATTGCGGCCGATGCGGCCGTACCCGTTGATGCCCACCTTCACTGCCATTGACGACTCCTTAGGAAATACCGCTCCGCGCGTCGCGCCGGTCGGTGCGACCGCAACTTACAATTCTAGTACGGCCCGCAGCACATTGTCGGCGCCCAAGCCAAATTTTTGGTACAGCTCGCTCGCCTTGCCCGAAGCGCCGAACTCGTCGATGCCCAGCACCCGGCCGGCCGTGCCGACGTAGCGCCACCACAAGCCCGTAGCGCCGGCTTCGATCGCCAGCCGTCGTGTCACCGCGGCGGGCAGGACCGATTCCTTCCAGGCGGCGTCCTGTGCGTCGAAAACCGCCGTGCAGGGCATCGACACGAGCCGCACGCGCCGGCCCTGGGCCTGCGCGGCCGTGACCGCATCGAAGGCCAGCGAAAGTTCCGAACCGGTGGCGATCACGAGCTGCTCGGGAGCACCCGGGCAATCGAGCAGCACGTAGCCGCCGCGGGCGATATGCTCCGGCGCAGCGGTGGCCGCCACTTGCGCCAGGCCCTGGCGCGTCAGCACCAGGCACCCCGGCCCGTCGGCACGCTCAATCACGGCAGCCCAGGAGACCGCCGTTTCGAGCGCATCGGCCGGGCGCCACACGTGCAGGTGCGGCATCAGCCGCAGGCTCGAGACGTGCTCGATGGGCTGGTGTGTCGGGCCGTCTTCCCCGAGGCCGATCGAATCGTGCGTGTAGACCAGAATCACGCGCTGGCGCATGAGCGCCGCCATGCGCACCGCGTTGCGCGCGTAGTCCGAGAAAGTGAGGAAGGTGCCGCCAAAAGGAATGAAGCCGCCATGGAGTGCGAGGCCGTTCATGATCGCGGTCATGCCGAATTCGCGTACGCCGTAATAGAGGTAGCTGCCCGAGGCGTCGGCGTGCGTGATCGCGCGCGCGCCCTTGCGCAGCGTATTGTTTGAACCGGTGAGATCGGCGGAGCCGCCGAGCAGTTCGGGGAGCCCCGCGCCGATCGCGGTGAGCGCGTTCTGCGAGGACACGCGCGTCGCCTGCGCGCCGCTGGTCGCCGCCGCCGCAGCGTACAACTGCGCGCGCGCGACCGGCCAGGGCGCTGGCAACTCGCCCTGCATGCGCCGCACGAATTCGGCGGCCAGCTGTGAGTGCGCGGCCTGGTAGCGCGCGAACAGCTCCTGCCAGGCTTGCTCCGCCGCGCGGCCCTTCGCCTGGCCGTCCCACGCGGCCCGCAGCGGCGGCGGCACCACGAACGGCGGCTCACTCCAGTTGAGCAGTTTTCGCACCGCCGCGATTTCCTCGGCACCCAGTGGCTCGCCGTGCGCCTTGGCGGTGCCGCCGCGCGTCGGCGCCGGATAGCCGATCACCGTGCGGCAGCAGATCAACGAGGGACGCGCGGTATCGGCCTGCGCGGCGCGGATCGCCGCGGCGACGGCGTCGCCGTCCTGGCCGTCCACTTCAGGAATCACCTGCCAGCCGTAGGCCTCGAAGCGTTTCGGCGTATTGTCGGTAAACCAGCCCTCGGTCTTGCCGTCAATCGAGATGCCGTTGTCGTCATACAGACAGATCAACTTGCCCAAACCCCAGGTGCCGGCCAGCGACGCAGCCTCGTGCGAAATGCCTTCCATCAGGCAACCATCACCCAGCACCACGTAGGTGTGATGATCGACCACCTTGAAGCCATCGCGGTTGAACGTTGAAGCCAGCAACTCTTCCGCCAGCGCCATGCCGACCGCATTGGTGATGCCCTGGCCGAGCGGGCCAGTGGTGGTCTCGACGCCCGGCGTCATGCCGTATTCAGGATGGCCCGGTGTCTTTGAATGGAGCTGGCGAAACTTTTTGATCTCGCCAATCGGCAAATCGTAGCCAGTCAGATGCAACAACGCATACAGCAGCATCGAGCCATGGCCGTTGGAGACCACAAAGCGGTCACGGTTCGCCCATTTGGGGTTGGCCGGGTTGTGCGCGAGATGCCGCGTCCACAACGCCACCGCAATATCGGCCATGCCCATCGGCATACCGGGATGGCCGGAATTGGCGGCCTGCACCGCGTCCATGGCCAGCGCGCGGATCGCGTTGGCGAGGGTTGAAGGAGTCGGGGTGCTCATGAAATAGACGAAGGACTGCGGTGAAGAGTGAATATCGTG
>JAYUZI010000172.1:0-4063 GCA_043751915.1 Gammaproteobacteria bacterium
TGGCGCACTCCGGTCACCCAGGCGTGGTAGCCGAAGATGGCGCGCTGGAAAGGCTCGACCTTGCGGATGTGGCAGCAGGCCTGCCGCTGCGCGAGTCCCTGGTAGAAACCGTTCACGCCGTGGTCCGCAACGTAGTTCTGGACGCGCTGCGCCTCCGGGAAGACCACGCGGATCCGGCGTCCGTAGCGCCTTTCTATCCGCTCGAGCAGTTCCAGCGTGGCTTCCGGAAGCCGGCCGGTGTCCACGGTAAAAATATCGATCAGCGGGGCATACCTGAAAATAAGATCCGTCAGCACCGCGGCCTCCGCACCCAGGCTGCTCGCATAGACCACACGGCCGTGGTCGCGCACCGCACCCTGCAGCAGGTGCACGGAGTCGGCCACTTTCCCGGTGAGGTCGGCCTTCGAAACGCTCAGGACAGGCGCACTTGTCATGCGTGCATTGTCCAACGAAGACCTATACCAATGTTGGTATGAGCACTGGGGCGCCGCCCGCAAAGTGGCCCCGGCAGTTCAGGCGGAACGCTCCATGCGGCAGTCGGCGATGTGCTCCGTCCAGGGATGGCGCATGGATTCCCATACAGAAATATGGGGTGCCGGATAGCTTGGGTCGGCGAACATGCCGAGCGCAACGTAGATGAGGCCGGGATAGCCGCTCAATTCCCAATAGACGGTCGAGCCGCAATCCGGGCAGAAATAGAAAGTTGCATTGTTGCCGCTGTCGGCACTGCGCGTGAACACGGCGCTGCGGCCTTTGATCCGGACCTGCTCGCGCTGGAAGCGCGATTGTGCGCCGAAGGGCGCGCCGGTCCGGCGCTGGCAGGCCAGGCAATGGCACATTGAAATCCTGCCGGGCTGGCCTTCGCAGATGGCGCGCAGATTTCCGCAACTGCAGGCCGCCGTTTTACTGTCCATTGCAAGTTCCTCGAGTGGCCACGCGATGATAGCGCGGCGCCCGCTCGCCGGCGCCTGTAGTAACATGCGGTTGATTCCGACAGGAGCTCCACAGTGGCTGGACTGTATTTCGAAGAGTTTCGCGTGGGGCAGATTTTCAAGCACGCGATGCGGCGCACGGTGACCGAAGCGGACAACGTCTTCTTCTCGGCGTTGACGCACAATCCGGCAGCGCTCCATCTCGACGCGGAATACTGCCGCACGCAATCCGAATTCGGCCAGCGCATCGTCAACAGTGTATTCACGCTCGGGCTGATGGTCGGCATCTCGGTTGGCGACACGACGCTGGGCACTACCGTGGCCAACCTTGGTTGGGATGAAGTGCGGTTTCCAAAACCCCTGTTCCACGGCGATACCCTCAGCTGCGAAACCGAAGTGTTCGAACTGCGCGACAGCAAATCGCGGCCGGACAATGGCATCGTCACCTTTGCGCACCGCGCCTTCAACCAGCACGGCGTCCTGGTAGCGCACTGCAAGCGTTCAGCGCTGATGCTGCGGAAGCCCCGGGCGTGAGCGAGCGCTCGTGGCTGTTCATTCCCGGCGACAGCGAACGGAAACTGGCGAAGGCGGAGAGCTGCGCGGCAGACGTCGTCATTCTCGATCTCGAGGACTCGGTCACACCTGAACAGAAAGCCGCGGCGCGCGGCCGGATTCGCCACTATCTCGCTGCGCACGCCGCACACAGGGCGACGCAGTTGTGGGTGCGCATCAATCCGCTGGGCACTGCGGCCGCTGCGGCCGATCTCGCCGCGGTCATCGCCGGGCGGCCCGATGGCATCGTCCAACCGAAAACGCGCTCGAGCGCCGACGTCATCAGGCTCGGGCAAGACCTGGATCAGCTCGAGCGCCTGCATGGCCTGGCGCCGGGCAGCATCCGGATCCTGCCAATCGCGACCGAGACGCCCGAGGCGCTGTTTGCGATGGGCGGCTTCGGGCAATGCGGTGTGCGGCTCGCAGGCCTCACCTGGGGCGCGGAAGATCTGAGTGCCGCAATTGGCGCCAGCGCCAACCAGGAGACGAACGGCGCATGGACCGCTCCCTACCAGCTCGCGCGTTCGCTGTGCCTGTTTGGCGCCGCGGCTGCAGGCGTGGCCGCCATCGATACGCTGCACATCGACTACCGCGATGCAGTGGGCCTGCGGGCCAGCTGCGCGGTGGCACGGCGCGATGGATTCACGGGCAAGCTCGCGATCCATCCGGATCAGGTCGCCGTGATCAACGCGTGCTTCGTGCCCAGCGCCGCGGAGCGGGCGCACGCGCAGCGAGTGATCGCCCTGTTCGCCGCAAATCCGGGCGCCGCCGCGCTGTCACTGGATGGCCGGATGGTCGATCTGCCGCACTTGCGCCAGGCGGAAAAAACGCTGGCGCGTTCTGCCGGCCTGCAGTCCTGAGCCGCGAATGACGCCCGTCAATCGACGCCTGGTGTTGGAGCAAAGGCCGGATGGCACGCCCAGCCCCGCGCACTTCCGGCGCGACGATCAAGCGGTAGCGGAGCTGGCCGACGGACAATTCCTGGTGCGCAATCACTATCTGTCGATCGATCCGGCGCAACGCGGCTGGATCGGCGCCGGCGCCAACTACGCCGATCCCGTGCCGGTCGGCGGCGTCATGCGTTCCCTGGCCGTGGGTATCGTCGCAGCCTCGCGCGACGCCCGGTTTACCGCAGGCGAATATTTCTATGGCTGGTTTGGCTGGCAGGATTACTGCGTGGCTACCGAGCGATTGGTGATCTCGCGCGTGCAGCCCGCGCAGGGTCCCGTAAGTGCGGGCCTCGGATTGTTCGGCATCTCCGGTGTTTCGGCCTACCTGGCGCTGACCGAGCTGGGCCGGCCGCGCGCGGGCGAGACGGTGCTGGTATCGACCGCGGCCGGCGCGGTCGGGAGCGTCGTCGGCCAGATCGCACGGCGCCTGGGCTGTCGCGTCGTTGGCCTTTGCGGTACCGATGAAAAAGTACAGCAGTGCGTCGCGGAGTTCGGCTACCACGCGGCGCTCAATTACCGCGCCGGTCTCGATCACGAACGTCTGCAGGCCCTGTGTCCGCAGGGCGTCGATGTCTTCTTCGACAATACTTCCGGCGACATCGCCGACGCGGTCTGGCCGTTCATGAATCTGCGCGGCCGGGTCGTGCAGTGCGGCACCGCCGCCGTCGCTGCCTGGGACCCGCCGCCCGCCGCGCCCCGGCGCGAACGCGCGGTGCTGACCAAGCGCTTGCGCCACGAAGGCTTCATCATCTTCGATCACCTCGAGCGCTTTCCCGCGGTGATCGCCCAGCTGGCACGCTGGCTCCAGGAGGGCGCGCTGGTGTTTCATGAGGATGTCGAACTAGGGCTGGATTGCGCGCCGGCGGCACTGGCCGCGATTTTCCGTGGTGAGAATCGCGGCAAGAAGATGATCCGCATCACGGACGGCGAGCGGGCGCTGTAAGCTGCTCGGCCTGCCGACGCCCGCTGGAGACTGCCATGAGCGATGCACCGACCACAGCATTTCCGTACGTTGATCGCCCTGAACTCCAGGAGATCTACGCCGACCAGATCCGGCTGATCCACTTCGACGGGTATTCCGTACGGCTCGAGTTCGCCGTGGTTCGTCCGCACCTCGCCGGGCCGGATCGCGCGGAGTCGGCGATCTATCCGGCTGCGCGCCTGACGCTCTCGCCGCACGCGGCAATCAGCCTGAAGGACCAGCTGGTGGCGCTGGTGGCCATGCTCGAGCAGCAAGGAGTGCTCCGCCGTATCACGCCGGCGAGCACCGCGCAGCAGTAGCTGCGCTGTCCCGCCATGGACTCGCCCAGACTCGCAGCCTGCATCATCACGCACAACGAGGCTGAGCGCATCGGCCCTTGCATCGAGGCGCTGAAATTCTGCGACGAGATCATCGTGGTCGACTCGCACTCGACCGACGCCACGCGCGAGATTGCGGCGCGGCTCGGGGCGCGGGTCATTGAGCGCGACTGGCCCGGGTACCGTTCGCAGAAGCAGTTCGCCACGAACGCTGCGGGGTGCGACTGGGTGCTGTCAGTCGACGCCGACGAGCGCGTGACACCAGCCCTGCGTGCCCAGATCGAAGCGCTGCGTGCCGGCGCCTTCGCCGGCGCGCGCGGCTGGACGATT
>JAYUZI010000173.1:0-4999 GCA_043751915.1 Gammaproteobacteria bacterium
GGCAGCCCAGACGGCGACTTCCGCCATGGTGGCGCTCACGGTGAGCAATAGCGGCACCTTCGCCGTCACGCTGGCGGCCGACCAGCTGTTCCCGGTGCCGGTGACGAGCGCTACCGGTAGCGGCAGCTTCACCGTCAACAAGGTCAGCGGTGCCGCCAGCGGCAGTGTCACGCTCACCGGCGTCGCCCTGAACAGTGTCGTCGAACTCGGCGATGCCTACGCCGGCGCGCAGAGTATCGCCGTGATCACGCTGACCCAGGACCCTGTCAATGCCAACCTGTGGAACGTGCCTACGTCCACCACGCTTAGCGCACCGCAGCGGGCCGATCTCGCGGCCGGCAAGTTCTACGTCCTGGTGCACTCGGCGGCCTTCCCCAACGGCGAGTTGCGCGCGCAGTTGCTGCCGGCGGGTATTACCGTCAAGTTTGCGGCGCTGACAGGGGCGGCGGAGGTGCCGTCGGTCGCCAGCGCGGCGAGCGGTCAGATTGCGGTGACGGTTGACAGTGTGGGACTCATGGCTGCAGCGCACGTCACCGTTTCAGGCCTTGCCGTTACCGGCGCCGAGATCGGCACGGGCAGTTCGAGCGTTGCTGGTGCGCATCTGGCGACGCTTACAATGGATGCCGGCGATCCCAATCATTGGCTCAATGAGGCGATCACGCTCACGGCCCCTCAGGCGACCGATTTCACGAACGGACTGTGGTACGGCAACGTGCTTTCCGCTGCGCATCCTGGCGGCGAACTGCGCGGCCAGCTCGCGGTGACCTTGGCGAAATTGCAGGCCGATTTTTTCACGCCCACCTGTTCGAAGTCGGCGTGCCACGACGGCACCGGCGCTGTGCTACCGGGCGTCCAGAACCTGACCGCCGGGAATGCGTACGCCAGTATTGTCAATTTCACGAGCCTGGAGGACGCCACCTTGAAGCGCATCAAGCCCTTCGATCCCGACAACAGCTACCTGGTGCGCAAACTCGAGGGTACGGGCATGGCTCCAGGGACGGTACAAATGCCAAAAGGTGGCCCGTTTCTTACGGTGACGCAGATTGACGAGGTGCGCGCATGGGTGGCCGCGGGGGCCAAGAACAACTGAGCGCTGTCAGACCGAACAGAGCCGGCGGGCGCCCTCGATCAGCGTCGCCTCGTCCTTGGCGAAACTCAGGCGGATGACCCCGTGGTCGGCGCCATCGCTGTAGAAGGCGGATAGGGGGATAGTGGCCACCTTGTATTCCCGGATCAGTCGCAGCACGAAATCGCTGTCGCTCTCGGCCGAGAAGCCGCGGAAGCGGGCGAGCATGAAGAAGGCTCCGGCGCTGGGCAGCAACTCGAAGCGCGAGGCCGCCAGCGCGCCGGCCAGCACGTCGCGCTTCTTCTGGTAGAACTGCGACAGGCCCAGGTACGAGTCGGGGTCCGCGAGCATCTGCGCAAACGCGTGCTGCATCGGCGTATCCGCCGAATACATCATGAACTGATGCACCTTGCGGATTTCCTCCATCAGCGCCGCCGGCGCCAGGCAGTAGCCGACGCGCCAGCCGGTCACATGGTATGACTTGCCGAAGGACGAGACGATGACACTGCGCGCGGCGAGCTCGGGGCTACGCGCCATGCCCTGGTGGACGGCGCCATCAAAGACCACGTGCTCGTAGACTTCGTCGGACAGGATCACGATTCCGGTCCCGCGCGTCAGCGCGGCGAGTCGCTGCAGATCATCGGTGCTGAAAATCGTGGCAGTCGGATTGTGAGGGGTATTGACGATGATCATCCGCGTGTGCGGCGTCAGGGCTGCTGCCACTTCGTCCCAGTCCACCCGAAAGCCATCGGGTGCAAGCTTGATCGCGATCGGCACCGCACCCTGGAGCCGTACGATCGGCGCATAGCTGTCGAACGCGGGCTCGAAGTAGATGACCTCATCGCCCGGATGCACCAGCGCGCTGATCGCGGCATAAAGACCCTGGCTCGCGCTGCCCACGACCGTCACCTCGTCCTCGGCGCTGTAGCGCGCGCCGGTGAGCCGGGCGCACTTGTCGACGATCGCCTCGCGCAGGGCGTCAAGCCCGGCCATGGATGCGTACTGGTTGTGCCCGGCCCGCATCGCTGCGGCGGCCGCGTCCACCAGGCGCGGGTCACAAGCGAAGTTCGGGGCGCCTTGGGAAAGGTTCAGGGCCTGATGCTCGGCCGCCAGCTCGCCGATCACCGTGAAGATGGTGGTGCCGACATCCGGCAGTTTGGAGCGAGGCGGTGCGGCACTTTCCATCGAGAGGTGTCCTTCTGCGGATCGTCTGGGGTATGCCCGCTATACCGCTCGCTTACTCGCCCGCCTCGTCCGCGAAGCTCATGCCCACCGTACTGAAGCCGCTGTCGACGTAGGTGATCTCGCCGGTGATGCCCGCGGCCATGTCGGAGCACAGGAACGCGGCGGCGTTGCCGACGTCTGCGGTGGTAACGTTGCGGCGCAGCGGGGCAACTTTGGCGACGTAGTTGAGCATCTTGCGAAAACCGCCGACGCCGGCGCCCGAGAGCGTCTTGATGGGGCCTGCGGATATGCCATTGACGCGGATGCCGGAGGGGCCGAGATCGGCGGCGAGGAACCGGACGTTGGCCTCAAGGCTGGCCTTGGCGAGGCCCATGACGTTGTAGTTGGGGATCGAGCGCACGGCGCCCAGATACGAGAGCGTCAGCATCGCGCCGTTTCGCCCGGCCATCAGCGGTGCGGTGGCGCGAGCGAGGGCGGTGAAGCTGTAGCTCGACACGTCGTGGGCGATGCGGAAGGCCTCGCGCGAGGTGTTGGCGGAAAAGCTCCCCTCGATCGCCTCGCGCGGTGCAAAGGCCACGGCGTGCACGAGGATGTCCAGCTGCCCCCAGTCCTGCTTCAAACGCGCGGCGACGGCGTCGATCTGCTCGTCGATGGTGACGTCGAGGGGCATGAGGATCTTCGAGCCGATGCTCGCGGCGAGCGGCTCAACGCGTTCGCGAAAGCGCTCATTCGCATAGCTGAAGGCGAGTTGGGCGCCCTGCGCGTGCATCGCCTGCGCGATGCCCCAGGCGATCGAACGGTCGGTGGCCACGCCCACGATCAGGGCGCGTTTGCCCGCGAGCATCCCCATGCTGCAACTCCCCACTGCTTGAGATTCGATCAACCGCGTGAGCTGACGAAAGCCACCAGTTTCTGCCCAGGGCGGATCGCGCTGACGGTGCCCATGCCGTTCCAGCTCAGCAACTCGCGCACCGTCACCTGCAGGACACGCGCGATGCCATAGAGCGTGTCGCCGCGGCGCACGGTGTAGGTGACCTGGCGGCCACCGCCGGCCGCGCTGCCACTGCTGCGCAGGCCCGTGGCGCTGGCGCGCGGTGTGCGGCTCGAGATGACCAGGCGCTGGCCGGCACGCAGCGGGTCGCTGACATCCATGTTGTTCAGCCGCGCGAGCGTGTGCACGTCGGTGCCCAGGCGATGCGCAATGGCGAACAGCGTGTCACCCCGGCGCACCACGTGCAGGCCGCGGTGCGCGAAGCGCCGGCCGCCCAGGCGCCCCGGACGATCGAACAGCGCGGCGGCGCGCATGGCCTTCTCGGGCAGCTGGATCGTGGCCGAGGGCACCATCAGCGTGCTGCCGACGACCGGTTTATCGTTGTTCGCGAGGTTGTTCAGGTGACGCAGCAACTCCGGTGTCGTCGCATATTGCTTGGCAATGCCGGCGATCGTGTCCTGCTTGCGGACTTCGTAGCTCGCAATGCGCATGCGCTGCTCGGGCGTCAGGCTCAGGAGCGTCTGCTCCAGGCCGTCGGCCGCTTCGATGGGCACCAGCAGGCTGTAGGGGCCGGTCGGGTCGGTGGCCCAGCGGTGGAAGGCCGGGTTGAGTTCGTACAGGTCTTCCTTGCTGAGCCCGGAAATCTCCGTCACCACCTGCAGGTCAATCTGGCCGCCGGTGTTCACCTGCGTGAAATAAGGCGCGTCATCGATCTGGCTGAATTCCAGGCCGTACGAGGCCGGGTCGGCGACGATGCGGCGCATCGCCAGGAGCTTGGGCACGTAGGCGCGGGTTTCGGTCGGGAGCTTGAGGTGCCAGAAGTCGATCGGCTTGCCGAGGCGCTGATTGCGGTTCACCGCTCGCGTGACATTGCCTTCGCCGCAGTTGTAGGCCGCTATCGCCAGCAGCCAGTCGCCGTTGAACGAATCATGGAGTGATTGCAGGTAATCGAGCGCGGCGCGGGTCGAGGCGACCACATCGCGCCGTCCGTCATACCACCAATCCTGTTTCAAGCCATAGTTGGAACCGGTCCCGGGGATGAACTGCCAGAGTCCGGCGGCGCGCGCGCGCGAGTAGGCGTAGGGCTCGAAGGCGCTCTCGACCACCGGCAGCAGCGCCAGCTCCAGCGGCATCGAGCGCGCATTGAGCTGCCCGACGATGAAATGCATGTAGTGATCTGCGCGACTCCAGACGCGCTCCAGGTAGTCCGGGTGGTTGGCGTACCAGTTGAGTTCGCGGTCGATCCGCGCCTCGTCCACGTCCTCGAGCTGGAAGCCGGTGCGCAACCGCACGAACAGGTCGGGCGGCATGGGCGACACGAAGGAATGATCCGCGAGCTGCGGCGGGTCGATGGGCTGGACGACGTCTTCGGCGGGCGGAAGTGCCGATGCATCCGGGGTGACCGTAGCGGATGCCGCAGGCGCGGCGGGCGCGATGACCGCCGCGGCCAGCGCGGCCGGCCGGGCCGGCGGCTGATGGGCGCAGCCCCCGAGCGCAAGCAGCGTCAGGAAAAGGGTAACGGCGGCGTTTGAGGGTCGAATCGGCTTTGCCAAATTTGCTCCATCCCAGTGCCGGGCCGATAACATGTTACGGTATGGGTGCCAGATCCTAGCGTGACCCGGCAGTGCTATTTAACCTGTAAGTTCACATAATTGCTACCTTTTTGGGTGGTCAATCACAGTCTTGAGAGTTCATGGCCAGATATTCCCCGGCACTGACAGCGTGGCAGATGGGCACCCTCGGGCGAGCGGTTGTGG
>JAYUZI010000174.1:0-7951 GCA_043751915.1 Gammaproteobacteria bacterium
GCCAGCGCGGCTTCTGCAAGCGCCAGGGCCCGGGCGCCGGCGTGCAGCGGTAACCAGTGCAACTGGGATGCGCCCGGTCCTGGCAGGGTGGGTCGGAGCAGAGCGGACATGCAACAGGCGACCGTGCCGGCGGCGGGCGGCCGGCTTCATTGGTTTCGGCGCGGGAGCTTACCGTGCTGCCGGCTGATTACAAGGGTTGCGGCCGTCGGCCGCGGCGGGTCGCTTCAGGGGGCGGTAGCGACCGCGTCGATAGCGCGATCGTGCTCGAAGAACACGCTGAACCCGGCGTAATCCCAACGCGTGATCGGCGGCGTGCCGACGGCGTCATGACGCGTTTGCGGGGCACCAAACTTGGCCTCAACCGCCGCCATGGTCGCCCCGCGGGCCGGGCGGTCCACAGTTGAGGGCCGCACCACGACCTGGTCGTCGACGACCATGGTCTCGGCAGCGGCGACGTTCCCCCACAGGATCGTCAATGCCAGCGCCGCTCTCAGGGTATATCGGTTCATCGTCTGCCTCCTCGGGCCTGCGCCACAGCTCGCCCACGGCGCAGCGGCAACTATAGCACCGGGGTCGGCGCCGGTTCCTGCTGCAATCGCCGGAAATTGTGATGCCGTTCCGCTTTCATCGCGGTACCTGGCGCGGTCGTGATTAAATGCCCGCCAGAGACTCCCCGATGTTCCAACCGCTGCCACTGTTCGTCGGCCTGCGCTACGTGCGCGCCCGTCAGCACACGTTCTTCGTATCGTTCATCACCTGGGTGTCGCTGGGCGGTGTCGCCCTCGGCGTGGCGGCGCTGATCGTCGTGCTCTCGGTCATGAACGGCCTCAAGGGCGAACTGCGCGACCGGCTGCTGGCGTTGAGCGCACACGCCCGCATCGTTGATTCCCGGCCCGCGGCCAGCGTCGACGACGGCGCCCTGGCCGCGCGAGTGCGTGCGCTCCCGGGCGTGGCCGGGGTCGCGCCCTACATGGATCTGCAGGCGCTGGCGATGCACGGCAGCGATATGCTGCCGGTGACGCTGCGCGGCATCGACCCGCAGCGCGAAGCGGCGGTGACCGATATGGCGCCGCTGCTGGTGGCAGGGAGCCTCGCGGACCTGGCGCCGGGCGCCGGCAAACTGATCCTGGGCGAGTCGCTGGCGGAACAGCTCGGCGTCGCGGTGGGCGATCCGATCACGCTGCTGGTGCCGATCGCGAGCGCAAATGCGCCGCCGGAGCCGCGCTTGCGGGCATTCACTGTCGCCGGCATGTTCTCCGCGGGCATCCAGGATCACGACGCAACGCTGGCGCTCGGCGCGCTCGCCGATGTGCGCGCCTTCGCGCCCGCAGCGGTGGGCGCGAGCGGTCTGCGGCTGCGTTTCGCCGATGCGCTGGCCGCGCCGCAATACATGCCGGCGGTGCGCGCCGCGGTTGGCCCGGGTTTGCTGGTGCGTGACTGGACGCAGGACAACGCCAGCTACTTCCGCGCCATCCGCATCGAGAAGACGATGGTGGCCCTGATCCTGATGCTGATCGTCGGTGTGGCGGCGTTCAACATCGTCGCCATGCTGGTGATGGTGGTGAACGACAAGCGCACGGACATCGCGATCCTGCGCACGCTCGGCGCCGCGCCGGGAACGGTGCTGCGCATCTTCATGACGCAGGGGTTGGTGATTGGCTGGTGCGGCGTAGCCGCCGGCGTGGCGCTGGGTGTGCTGGTAGCGCGCAACGTCGCCAGCATCGCGCCGTTCCTCGAGCGGCTGTTCGGTTTCCGGTTCTTCGATGCCGACGTCTTCTACATCACCGCGCTCCCTTCCGAACTGCAGGCCGCCGACGTGCTGTGGATCAGCGGCGCGGCCCTGGCGCTGACGCTGGCGGCCACCGTCTATCCGGCGCTGCGTGCCGCGGCCACGCCGCCGGCAGCGGCGTTGCGCTACGAGTAGCTGGTGCGCACGCCCTACGAAGTGATGATCGGCACCCGCTACCTGCGCTCGACGCAGCGGCGCGGCTTCCTGTCGTTCATATCGGTAGTGTCAATGCTGGGCCTGGCGCTGGGCGTCGCCGTGCTGATCGTGGTGCTCTCGGTCATGAACGGCTTCGAGCGCGAGCTGCGCACCCGCATCCTCAGCGTGACTTCGCACGCAACGCTGATGGGGCTTGCCGGCACGCTGCCCGATTGGCGCGCGGCGCAGCAGTTCGCGCAGGCGGATCCCGAAGTCAGCGCGGCGGTTCCTTATATCGAAGTGCAGGCGATGCTGGTGAACGGCGCGCGCTCGGCGCCCACCCAGCTGCGCGGCGTGCTGCCGCAACAGGAGCGGCGCGCCGTCGGCCTGGCGCAGCACATCAGCGGTGGCAGTATCGACGCGCTCGAACCTGGCAGCTACCGCATCGTGCTTGGCGACGCGCTCGCCGAGGCGCTTGGCGTGAAGGTCGGGGGCGATGTGGTGCTGATCGCGCCGCGGGGCAGCATGACGCCCGCTGGCTTTACACCCACCATGCGCCGCTTTCGCGTCAGCGGCCTGTTTCATTCCGGGATGTACGAATTCGACAGCGCGTTGGCGCTGGCACCGCTCCGGGATACCGCGCGCATCTACCAGTTGGGAGACCAGGTCACGGGCCTGCGACTCGCGCTGCGTGATCCGCTGGCCGCGCCGCGCGTGGTGCGCGAGCTGGCATTGCGCATCGGCGGCGGATTCTACGTCAGCGATTGGACGCGCAATCACGCCAGTTTCTTCCGCTCGATCCAGGTGACCAAGACCATGATGTTCATGATCCTGATCCTGGTGGTGGCAGTCGCCGCCTTCAACATCGTCGCGACGCTCGTCATGGTGGTGAAGGAGAAACGCCCGGCGATCGCGATTCTGCGGACCATGGGCGCGCTGCCGCGCAACGTGCTGGCGGTCTTCACGGTGCAGGGCGCGCTCATCGGGCTTACCGGCACGCTCGGCGGCGCGCTGCTCGGCTGGTTCATTTCCAGCCACATCGCCGCGCTGGTCGCCGCCATCGAGCGCCTCAGCGGGGCGCAGTTCCTCGACGCGCGCGTCTACTTCATGAGTGAATTGCCGGCCTACCTCGAGTGGCGCGACGTGCTGCAGGTCGGCACGGTGGCCTTTGTGCTGTGCGCGCTGGCGACGCTGTATCCTGCGTGGCGGGCCGCGCTCACACAGCCGGCGGAGGCATTGCGACATGATTGAGAGGCAGGGAGGCGAGGCGCCCATCGTGCTGCGCGCCAGCGGCGTGGCACGGTGTTTTTACGAAGGCTCGACCACCCTCGAGGTGCTGCGCGAACTGAACCTCGAGGTGCGCGCTGGCGAACGGCTGGCGATTATTGGGGCCTCCGGCTCGGGCAAGACCACGCTGCTGCAGATCCTCGGCGGACTTGACCGTCCGCACGCCGGGCGCGTCGAGATCGATGGCCGCGACCTGCACGCGCTGTCAGAAACGGAACGCGGTGCGCTGCGCAATCGCACGATCGGCTTCGTGTATCAGTTTCACCATCTGCTGGCCGAGTTCAGTGCCCTGGAAAACGTGGCGATGCCCTTGCTGGTGCGGCGCCTGGCGGCGCCCGATGCGGCGCGGCAGGCCACAGCGCTCCTGGGGCGGGTCGGCCTTGGAGAGCGCCTGCGGCATCGTCCGCACCAGCTCTCGGGCGGCGAGCGCCAGCGCGCCGCCGTGGCACGGGCCCTGGTCACGGCGCCGCGCCTGGTGCTGGCGGATGAGCCAACCGGTAACCTCGACGGCCGCAATGCCGAGCAGGTGTTCGCGCTGTTGCTCGAGCTCAATCGTGAGCTGGGCACGAGCCTGGTGGTGGTCACGCACGACACGCGACTCGCCGCCCGCATGGACCGCGTGCTCGAGCTGGACAACGGAATTCTGCGCTAACGCCGCGCTTTTGCGGCTGGCGTCGCGCCGCGCCGCAGCCGAAACTGCCGTCTGACCGCCGATCGCCACACCAGCTCCAGCCCCCAGCGGCCGAGCAGGCCCGCGACCACGGCGCTGACCAGGCATCCCAGCAGGAAGGGTTTCCAGTATGGCCCGAGTCCGTGCTCCAGCCAGCGCCAGCTGGGCTGGAACGCGAAATGTCGCGGCGTCCGGTGCAGCAGCAGGGCGCCCAGCCGGTAGGCGCCGTAATAGAAGGGCACCACCGTGAACGGGTTCACCACCCACGTGCTTACCAGCACCACCGGCAGGTTCAGCCGCCAATACAGCGCCGCCAGCACGGCGCCGATGGTGTGCACCGGGAGCGGGATGAACGCAATCGCCAGGCCGGCGCCGAAGGCCGCGGTAATCGAGTGGCGGTTGAGCGACCACAACAGCGGGTCGGTCACGCGTGCACCGAATATGCGCAAGTACCAGCGCCCGCGGCGCGTAGCCACCCATTGGGCAAGTTGCTTGACGAGTCGGCGCGGCATTCGTGGGCCACTCTAGCAGCCGGGGTCGTGCCCGCGCAGCCACTGGGGCGTTATCGTGACGGGCATCCAGGCCCTGGGGCTCCTCGCCGGGGTGCTGGCGGCCCTGGGCGCGCATGCGCAGGGCCTGCCGGAGGCCGTGGGCTGGTTGGCGATACCGGCCATGCTGCTCTGGTTGGCGCCGCGCCTGCGGCCGCTGGCGGCCTTGTGCGCCGGGTTCCTGTGGGCCTGGTGGCCGTTGCAGCAATACGCTCACGCCCGCCTGAGCGCCGTCTTCGACGAGCGGGTGCTGGTCACGGCGCAGATCGAAGGCCTGCCGCTGCGACGTGGCGCCGATGAAATCCTTACCGCGCGCCTGTCACCGAACCAGCCCGGGTCGCTGCCTGCCTCATGGTTACGGGCCACGCTGCGTTGGCCGGACGCGCCCCGGGTGCGTGCGGGCGAGAGGTGGCGGTTGCTGGTGGCACTGCACGCCCCACCCGGAGCCGCTAATCCGGGATCGGCCGCGTTTGCCCTGCAAGCGCTCCGGCTGCGGTTGCACGCAGTGGGGCAGGTCTTGCCCTCAGCCCTCAACCAGCGTCTGCCGCCGCCGCCGCCGGGCCTCGACGTGCTGCGCGAGCGCATCGCCCTGGGTATCGCGGCCCGGGTCACCGAGCGCGACGCAGCGGCGCTAATCATCGCGCTCGCCATCGGCGATACGCAGCGGGTCTCGGTGGAGCAATGGCGGGTCTTCAACGCCGTTGGCATCACGCACCTGGTCGCCATTTCCGGTCTGCATGTCACGCTCTTTTGCCTGGTGATGGCGTGGGTCGCCGGGAAACTGTGGGACCACCTGCCCAGCCTGCAGGCGCGCGCACCGCGCCACACCAGTGCGACGCTGGTTGGCCTCATTGCCTCGCTTGGCTATGCGCTGCTCGCCGGTTGGTCCGTGCCAACGCAACGCACCTTGCTGATGCTGGCGGCCTGGCACGGCCTGCGCTGGGCCGCGCGGCCGCGCCCTGCGGCACGGACGCTCGCCGCCGGCGTCGTCGGCGTGTTGCTGCTCGATCCTCTGGCACCGTTGGCAGCCGGGTTCTGGCTGTCCTTTCTGGCGGTCGGCGCGCTGCTCGTACACGGCGCCGTGTCGGCGCAGCCGGGTTCGGGATGGCGTGGGTTGCTGCACACCCAGGGCTACGTGATGGCGGCGTTGGCGCCAGTCACGCTCGCGGTGTTTGGCTCGATTTCCCTGGCGGGGCTCGGCGTGAATCTGCTGGCCATCCCGGTGTTCAGCCTGCTGCTGGTGCCACTGATCCTGTCGGCGACGCTCGCGCTGGCACTCTGGCCCGCGCTCGCCACCTTGCTGTTCAAGCTGACCGCATTTCTCATCAGCGTGTTCTGGCCGTCGCTGCACGCCGTCGCGGGCAGCCCGCTGGCACTGTGGCGCATGTCGCCGCCGCCGTGGTGGTACGCGCTCGCGGCAGTGGCACTCGCCGTGGCCCTGCTGCCCTGGCGTCCGTGGATGCGCTGCACGGCGCTGCTGGCACTGCTCCCGGGCGCGTTTCCCGCGTCCAGCCGCATCGCTGCGGGGATCGTGACGGTCACCGTGTTCGAGGTCGGGCGCGGCGAGGCGGTACTGCTGCGCACCGCGGGGCACGCGTTGCTGTACGACGATGGCGAGGTCTGGGGCAGCGCCGGCGGTATCGCCGCCAGTGTGCTGGTGCCGGCGCTCCGTTACTACGACCTCCACGCTCTCGACGCGCTGCTGCTGCCGCGCCTTGATGGCGACCGTGGCGCGGGAGTCCTGGCGCTCAGCGCGGCGCTGCCGCTGCGCACTCTGGCCGCCGGCGCGGCCCGTGAGTTACCACCGGAATTCACGCCTTGCCGGGCGGGCGCGCGCTGGCAATGGGATGGCGTGGATTTCGAGATATTGGAAGCGGCATCGTGCACCCTGCGCGTCAGTGTCGCGAACCTCACGCTGCTGCTGCCCGGGTCGGCAGCAGGGGCGGCGGCGTTGTTGCTGTCGGAGACAGAGCCGCCGGTGACCGCCCTGGTGCTGACGCCCTCTGGAAGCGGCACGCTTGCGCAGCTGCGCGCCTCTACTGGGCAGGCGGCGGCGCATTGGTTGCTGCTGAGCGCCAGCGCGCGCGTCGCGGGCAGTGCGAAACCCGCCGCGGCCCTGCAAGCCTGGCGGGCCGCCGGCGCGCAGACGCTGGTCACGGGGGTCGATGGCGCGCTCGAACTGCGCTTCGGGCCGGGCGCTGCGGCCACTCTCCGCCGGTGGCCACGGCCCTAATGGTACGTCCCGCCCGGGCACCTTAGGTATCATGCGCGCTCGGAATTAACGCGGAGCTGACCAGCTGATGTGGGAAATCGTGCGTGCCGGCGGCTGGATGATGGGCCCCATCATCCTGTTCTCGATTATCGCCGTGGCGATCATCCTCGAGCGCCTGTGGACGCTCCAGGACCGGCGCGTGCTGCCGCCGGATCTCACCAAGCGCGTCTGGCAGCTGGTCGAAGCCAACCAGGTCAGCGACCAGGTCATCGTCGCGCTCGCGCAGAATTCGCCGCTCGGCAAGGTGCTGGCGGCCGGGCTCGCCAACCGGCATCGCTCGCGCGAGGCGCTCATGGAGCGGCTCGAGGACGCGGGCCGCCATGTGGTGCATGAGCTCGAGCGCTTCCTGAACACGCTCGGCACCATCGCCGGCGTGTCGCCGCTCCTGGGGCTCCTGGGCACGGTCGGCGGCATCATCAAGGCCTTCAATGCCATCAACGCCGGCGGCATGGGCGATCCGCGCCTGCTCTCGGGCGGAATCGCCCAGGCGCTGGTCACCACTGCCGCGGGGCTGTGCGTGGCGATACCGGCGCTGATCGGCTACCGCTACCTGCGCGGCCGGGTCGATCGCATCGTCATCGAGATCGAGAAGGATGCGATCCAGCTGGCCGATGCGCTCGAGTCGGCGCGGGCCAGCGCGCGGGCCGACACGCCGTGAACCTCAAGCCACGCCGGCACGAAGAGCCGGAGATCAACATGGTCTCGCTGATCGACGTGGTGCTGATGCTGGTGATTTTCTTCATGCTGTCGGCGAACTTCGCCGGCGAAGGACGCCTGCGCATCCATTTGCCGCAGGCCGCCTCGGTGCCGATCGAGCGCAACAATCCGGCGGCCCTGGTGGTCACCGTCACGGCCGGCGGCAGTTACCTGGTCAACAATCGCGAACTGGTCAACGCCAGCGCCGATACGCTCCGCAGCGCCATCGAGCAGGTCGCGCCGGCACAGCGCGACCTGCCCGTGAGCCTGCGCGCCGACGGCCGCGCCACGCACCAGTCGGTGGTCACGGCCATGGACGTGCTCGGCCAGCTCGGCTTCGCCCAGCTCAACTTCGTCACCACGCGCGATGCCGGAGCAAAGACGCCTTGAATCCGCCGCCGACCCCCGCCGTCGACGCCGGGGCGGTATACCGCCGATTGCTGGGCTACGCGCGCCCGCACTGGGGCATGTTCCTGATCGGCGTGCTCGGCATGGTGATGTATGCGTCGGTGAGCACCATTACCGCGTGGTTCGTGAAGAATTTTCTCAACGCC
>JAYUZI010000175.1:0-2534 GCA_043751915.1 Gammaproteobacteria bacterium
GATGCTCAGGCTGTCCACCGGGCCTGCGATTTGCTCGCGCATCGTCGAGGATTCCGTCAGCAGCGCCAGTGCGCGATCAAGCTCGCCCAGAGCCTGGTACGCGAGGGCCAGGTTGTTCAGTGCGATCGCCATCTGGATTCCAGTGCGGCCTTTGCGGCGGCTCCGCTCGATCTCCAGCACCTTTTCGTTGCTTTCGATTGCCTGCCGGTAGCGGCCCAGCAACTGGTAGGCGTTGCCGAGGAAAAAGTTGCACCGATTCGCTGCCACGGCCGCTGCCGCTCGTGTGCCGGCTGACTGGGCTGCGCTCTGGCAGCGCTGCGCCAGGTCGAGGGTGGATTGCGCTTGGCCCGTCGCGTTGTAGGCCGCCATCAAATTGATCATCGCGCTGTGGATTTTCGCCCATCGCCGGAACGTTCGGCAGCGGCCAGCGCCTGGTTGAAATAGGCCTCGACTTCAGCGAAGTTGCCGAACTCCTTGAGGTAGCTCTCGACGTTCAGGTCGTATTTGCGCCGCTCACCGCTGGACAAGCTGTCGGTCAGGTGCAACTCTGCCGCGCCGGCCGTCGAAGGCTCCGCGTCGCTGGCCTCATCCACGCTGTTGCGTACGCGAAGCGGCAGGCGCTGATCGACCTCAACTTCGCCCTCGGTGACGTGGAACTCGATGGTTTGCTGCGCCGGCGAGATCTCGACGCTGTAGACCGTGCCCTTGACCGCCGCCGTGAAACGGTTGTACGACACGTTGTAGAAGTCGAGCGCCTGTCGAACCTGGAACTCGATCTTGCCGGCCAAGGGCCGGTGGGATTCACCGAGCTCGGTCACCGTACCGACGACGAAGCTGGCGTTGGGGAACAAGGTGACGGCGTTGCTGTTTTGGCTGAGCAGCACGGCACTGGCGCCCGCCGGCATGGTGATCTCGGTGCCGGGCGGCAGCACCTGGCCGGTGGCCAGAGTCTGCGGCTGCGGCTTGGCGTGGCCGGGGGCTCGCAGCGACACGTCGGCCAGTGAGGTCACCGGCTGACCCTGCAGTGTGAGCGACGCCACCCGCAGGCCCGTGGCGTCTGCGGCTTGCGCCAAACCCGCCCAGGCCAGGACCAGACCGACGAGGGCCCGCACCAGGGCAAGGCCCAGCGCAACGTGCCCGGTTGCGGGTGGGCAGGCAAGCCGTGACTGCATGAGCGATCCTCCGCCGCGTTCTGGTTCGAGACCGGTCTAGTTTCCCCTGTTTCTGGCGTGATCGGCAAGCCGGTGCTGGGTCACCGGACCGGCCGCGCTGCGGGTTCAGCAGGCGACGTGGGGCGCCAGCGTTCAGGCGCGATATTGCGTCGCATGCAGCAGGGCATACAGCCCGCCGGCGGCCAGCAGGGTGGCGTGGGGCCTTGACACCCGCTGCCCCGCAAGGCTCAAGTGCTCGGCGCAGTCCGGCCCGGGGGCCGAAAAAACAACGTTTGAAATCCCTGTCCTCGAAAGCTGTGACGGGCCGCAGTGGCCCGCGTATCCTCGATCACGTTGTGGTGTATGCCGTCTGCGGGCGCCGCTGCTTAGCAGCTGGCTTGTCGTTCGCGTTGCATCTGAAAGGGGTCGTCGATGGCGGAGGGGTCACAAGCCGGGGTGCGCATCTTCATCTCTTACGCGCACGAAGACGAGGCGCTCAAGAAGGAGCTCGACAAGTACCTGAAGGTGCTGAAGCGCTCGTCGAAGATCCAGGTTTGGAACGACCGCGAGTTGATCGCCGGCCAGGAGTGGGACGCTGCCATCATGGCCGAGTTGGCTGCGGCCGGTGTGATCCTGCTTCTCGTCAGTGTCGACTTCAACGCCTCCGACTTCATCTGGGACAAGGAGCTCGCCTCGGCGATGCAGCGGCACGAGGCCGGCAGCGCACGCGTGGTGCCAATCATCCTGCGCCGCTGCCAGTGGAGCAGCATGCCTTACGCCAAGCTGCAGGCACTGCCGCGCAACGCGACGCCGGTGATGGATTACGACAACCGCGACGACGCCTTCACCGAGGTCGCGGTCGAGATCGAGAAGCTGGTCGATCAGCTTCTCGCGCAGTCGCAGCCCGCGGCCTGAAGCAGGGCGTGCTCGCAGAACACCGGAGGAACGGCCCATGAGTGCAAACGCGAACGAGATCACACCGCGGAAGATCCTGGTCTACCTGCTGGCAGCGCCCGAGGACCGCGAGGTCTGCCAGGCAATCGGCAAGCACCTGCGCCCCGTCGTACGCGACTTCAGGATACCGATCGAGGTCAACAGCGATTTCGACATCCCCAGCGGCGCTGATATCGCGGCGTACCGCAAACGCCTGCTCGACGCCGACATTGTGCTGGTGCTCATCAGCGCCGACTTCATTGGCAACGATGAGGTCTACGACCGCGTGCGCCAGGTCACCGAGCGGCACAACGCCGGCCATGCGGTGATGGTGCCGCTGCTGGTGCGCAACTGCATGTGGAAAGCCACGCCGTTCGCGCGCTTGAACGTGCTGCCGCGCAACCAGCAGCCGATGAACAGCCGCCAGGCTTGGCCCACGCCCGACGATGC
>JAYUZI010000176.1:0-9425 GCA_043751915.1 Gammaproteobacteria bacterium
GCGCAGTTCCTCGAGCTGGGTGCCGGCGGGGAATCCCACGGTTCCCGGGAGCGCGTCGAGCAGTACGCAGCGCGCACCCTGGAACCAGCCGAGCAGCACCAGCTGATCGGGGTCGAAATTACGCACCAGCGGATGCGCGCCATCAAGAAAGGCGATCGCCGCAGCGGGCGCCCGCCGCACCAGATGCCGCGTGCCGCAGGAGACCAGGAAACGGGTGTCGGATTCGGCCAGCGCCCGCGCCACCCAGCCGGCCTCCGCGCGAGCCTCCGAACGGCGTTCCAGCCAGGCACCCGAGAAGGGATTCTGGTCGTGTTCCGCTGTCATCGGGCCGTTGCCTGCATGGCCCGATATTATCAGGTGCCCCTATGGCCTGTTCACAGGCCCCGGCGGCTGCGGACGTACCCGTATGAGCGGCGCGCATGGTGTGAGGAAAGGGCGGTCGCGTCCGGCTGGTTCCACTGCGCACAACAGGCAGTGTGGCGGCCGCAGCGCGAAAGTATCGACGACCAGCAGCGCCCCGCAGCCGTGGCAGTCACCCAGGCACAGTTCGCTGCCGCGGGTCAGCGAATTCACCAGCAGCACCGCGTGTTCGAAACCGATGGCGGGGACGGTGGTTGTGGCGCGGTAGAAGTCGTAGGCCTGACAGAGCGCCGTCGCGCACGCGATTACCGAGGCGGTGCGCGCGGCCGGGCGGCCGCGCCGGTCATCGAGGAGACCTGTCAGACAGCACAGCCCGGCCAGCGCACTCGCTTCATGGCGCAGGCGCGCGGTGCGCAGGAAGAACGAGGCCTGTTGCGGCGACTTGCCGCGATGGCGCACAACGCGGCGCCCGCCTTCCTGCAAGTAGGAGCGGTACAGCTTGCGGATGCGGTCATCGGTGAGGCCGGTCCACTGGCGGATGGTGTGCGTGCGGGCCTCGAGGCGGATGAAATGCACGGCGATGTCGAGCCGCTGGCGGTCGCGGCTGTAGCGGTCGTCGGAGATGCGCATGGCGGCCTCGTTCGCCGGTCTGCCGGCTTGTTGGTATAATTGGGCTAAATATCCCAAATTTGCAGTTGGCTTCCAAGCCCCCTTGCCGTCAATATGTCGCCTGAACATCGAGGAACACATGGGCGAATCACAATATTCCGCCGCCGGCGGCGGCGCCTGGGACGCCACGGTGCTTGAACCCATGGCCGAGCTCAACGCCGAAGTGCTCGAGGCCCTGGCCGGCGCGACTGTGGGGCTCCAGTGGCAATGGCGGGCACTGGGCGAGGCGGCAAGGCTGCGCCTCGCGCGCTGCCCCTTCCTGCTGGTCGACGCCGGCTTCACCCGGCTCGAACACTGGGGTAACCTCCCGGGTGTAGGCGTGCACGAGGCACTGCCGGTGTCCGCGCTGCTGGCGCAGCGCGGGCCGCTGGCGACTCCGCTGCTGCGGCGCGTGCTGTTGTTCGCCTGGCATCTGGCGCGGGCCAACCGCCTCGCGGCGCGCATTGCATTGGGCATGAGCGCGCCCTGCGCCGAGATCGTTGCGGCCTGCCGATTTGCTGATCTTGAGTCGCTCGCCGAGCGGCGCCCCGCCTGGATCCGGCCGCGCTGGGACAACCGCCCCGAAATCTGGCAGGCCTGGCTGGCGGCAGCGGCCCAGGAATCGCCGCGCGGCCTCGAGAGCCTGCAATTGTGGGGGCTGCAGATGCTGGCGGCCGGCGTCGTGGCGCGCGCTCCCTGAGCGCACGCAGATCCCGAAATGCACCGGCGACTGTCCAGCCCGGGGTCGCCGCTCGCGGTGGAAACTTGGCCGTTCAGGCTCTACTATTGGCCCATCATTGCGCGCCCGCGCAACCGGAAAGTCGAGGTTTGACTATGTGGCGAACAGGTGTCAGAGCTGGGTTGGTGGTGACAGTTGCGGCCGGTATTGCCGCCCTTGGTTGCGCCGGCAGTTTACAGGCGGGTGAGAAGGACACGAAGCCGCCCGAGATTCCGACCTGCGACAAGAAGATTGGCACGCTGGCGGTCACTGAACCGGAAAACAAATGGTGGCTGGGCCTGAACCTCGAATCGCCCGAGGCCCTGCTCAAGGTGTTCGTGTCGCAGTCCAAGTGTTTTACGCTCGTCGACCGCGGCAAGGGCCTGGCGGCGGCACAGCAGGAACGGGCGCTGGCCGGAGAAGGCGAAATGCGCGGCGGCTCCAACATCGGCAAGGGCCAGATGAAGGCCGCCGACTACGTGCTGGTGCCGGATATCGTCAACCAGAACGCGAATTCCGGCGGCCGGCATCTGGGCGGCATCCTGGGCGGTCTGGTTCCCGGGCTCGGCGGCGTGCTGCTGGGCGGCATCAGCCTGAAGAGCAAAACGGCCGATGTGGTGCTGACGTTGACCGATGTGCGTTCGACCGAACAGGTTTCCCTGCAGCAGGGTCATGCCAAGAAGACCGACCTGGGCTGGGGTGCCGGTGGCGGCGTGGGGTTTTTCGGCGGCTTTGCCGCTGGCGGCGCCAGCAGCTACGCCAATACCGAAATCGGCCAGGTCGTGACCATGGCCTACCTCGATGCGTTCGCCAAGCTGGTGACCGAGGTCAAGGCGTTCCAGCCCAATGCCAAAGCCGACAACGTCTCGCAATCGGTGGCAATGTCCAAGCCCGGCAAGCTCTACGAGAAACCGAGCCTAAAGTCCAAGGTGGTGCGCGATCTCGATCCGGGCATGACGATGTACCCCACGGGCGAGAAGGAAGGCATCTGGTGGAAGGTGACCGACGAACTTGGCAACGAGGGTTGGGTGCCGTCCAGCCTGTTCCAGCTCGCCAAGTAACTTGCAAGTAACTTGCTGGCGCTTTCGATACGCGGGCTGACCAAGACCTACCGTAACGGCGTGCAGGCGCTGCGCGGCGTCGACCTGGACGTCGAGCAGGGCGACTTCTTCGCGCTGCTGGGGCCCAACGGCGCGGGCAAGACCACGCTCATCGGCATCATCACTTCGCTGGTCAACAAGACCGCAGGCACGGCCAGCGTCTTCGGCTACGACCTCGACAGGCAGCTCGAGCGCGCAAAATCCTGCATCGGCGTGGTGCCGCAGGAGCTGAATTTCAACCAGTTCGAGACGCCGCTCACCATTGTCGTCAACCAGGCGGGCTTCTATGGCATTGCGCGCGCCGTGGCCCGCGAGCGCGCCGAAAAATACCTGCGCCAGCTGCAGCTTTGGGAAAAACGCAACGGCATCGCCCGTGGGCTCTCCGGCGGCATGAAGCGCCGGCTGATGATCGCGCGCGCGTTGATGCACGAGCCGCGGCTGCTGGTGCTGGACGAGCCGACCGCTGGCGTTGACATCGAGATCCGGCGCTCGATGTGGGAGTTTCTCAACGACATCAATGCGCGCGGCACCACCATCATTCTCACGACCCATTATCTGGAAGAGGCTGAAAATCTGTGCCGCAACATTGCCATCATTGACAACGGTCACATCGTCGAGCGCGACCGCATGAGCAATCTGCTGCGGGGGCTCCACACCGAGACCTTCGTGCTCAATCTGCGTGACCCGGTGGCAGTCGCGCCCCAGGTTGACGGCTTCGTGCTCACCTGGATCGACGAGCACACGCTCGAGGCCGAAGTGTCGAAGAACCAGAGTCTCAATGGCCTGTTTGCACAGCTCGCGGCGCAGCGTCTCGATGTGCTGTCGATGCGCAACAAGGTCAATCGCCTCGAAGAGGTCTTCATGCGGCTGGTTGAGCACCGGGGTAGTCATGGTTGAATCAGGCGCGCCGGCCATGACTGCCGCCGCGCCGTCGCTGAATGCGGCGCGGTGGACGGGTTTCCTGACCATCATCATCCGCGAGTACAGCCGTATCGTCCGCATCTGGGGCCAGACGCTGGTGCCTTCGGCAGTGACCGCGATCCTGTACTTCGTGATCTTCGGGAGCCTGATCGGCCGGCGCGTGGGCCAGATGGCCGGTTTCGACTACATGCAGTACATCGCGCCGGGGCTGATCATGATGTCGGTGATCACCAATTCCTACGGCAACTCGGTGTCGTCGTTCTTCGGCGCCAAGTTCGGCAAGCACGTCGAGGAACTGCTGGTCTCACCGCTCCCGAACTGGATCATCGTCAGCGGCTATGCGGCCGGCGGCCTGCTGCGTGGTCTGATGGTTGGCGCCGTGGTGTCGGTCGTGTCACTGATCTTCGCGCGCCTGCCAGTGCATCACCTGGGCCTGATCATTGCCGCGGTGCTGCTCACCGCACTCATCTTCTCGCTCGGCGGCTTCATCAACGCCGTGTTCGCCAAGAATTTCGACCAGGTGAACTGGATTCCGGCCTTCATACTCACGCCGCTCACCTATTTCGGCGGCGTGTTCTACTCGGTATCTATGCTGCCTCCGTGGGCGCGCGCGCTCTCGCACGTCAACCCGATCCTGCATATGGTCAACGCCTTCCGCTACGGTTTCCTCGGCGTCAGCGACGTCAGCGTTCTGGGCGCCTTCGGCCTTATGGTGGCGCTGGCCATCGTGCTGTTTCTCGTGGCGTTGAACCTGATGAACCGCGGAGTCGGCATTCGCGATTGACGGGCGTGCGCGCTCAAGCGGCTGCCGCGCCAAAGGCCGCGGCGGCCAGATCGATGAAGACGCGCACCTTGGGCGTCAGGTAGCGGGTGCTGGGGAATGCGGCATGCACCGGAACGGCCTGCGGTTCCCAGTCGGGCAGCACCCGCCGCAGGGTACCGGCGGCCACGGCCTCGCCGGTGACAGCCAGCGGCAGCTGCGTGATGCCGAGCCCCCGGATCGCCGCGTCCTGCACGGCAAAGCTGTTGTTGATTCGCAGCCGCGCCGCCTGAGGTAGCCGGGGGCCTGGTCTTCATGCCGGTGTGCGGCGATGACGCGGCGGCGCGCGCGCGCGTCGTGGCGCTGGCGACCCTGATCGGCTTTGACGCCGTGGATTGCGGCGAGCTGAAAGCCGCGCGCTATCTCGAACCCCTGGCCATGACCTGGATCCATCTGGCCTTCAGGATGGGCCTCGGGCGCCGTTTTGCCTTTACGTGGGTGACGCGTTAACAATACGCCGTAACTGGTTCACTTTACTGTGTGGAATTTTGCGGTGTCACACAACTGTAATCGTGTGGTAACCCGGCAGTCGCATGCCCCACACATGATGCGGGGCATGAATCGTGCCCAGTTGGTACTTGCCCGGTTTGATGACGCCGAATACCGGCTGTGCCGCGGCCTCAATCGCGCGGCCGGGCGGCCAGCGCTCTGCGACACGATGCGGGTCGCCAGCCGCCTCGGCGACGGAGCGCTCTGGTACCTGCTGCTCATCGCGCTGCCGGTGCTGTTCGGCGCCGCGGCGATCCGGCCCGCGCTGATCATGATGGCCACCGGTCTCGCCGGTCTCCTGATCTATCGGCGGCTCAAATCCACCCTGGTGCGCGAGCGACCCTGCATCCGTCATCCCGGCATCACACAGGAAATGCCGCCGCTGGACCGCTACAGTTTTCCGTCCGGCCACACGCTGCACGCGGTGTGTTTCACCTGGCAGGCCGTGGCGCACTTTCCGGTGCTCGGCTGGGTGCTGGCGCCGGCCGCCGCGCTGATTGCGCTCTCGCGTGTCGTGCTTGGGCTCCACTACCCCACCGACGTGATCGCCGGTGCCGCCATCGGCGCGCTGCTCGCCGCCTGTGGGCTGGCGCTCGCATGAGTCAGCGCTGATGCGAGTGCTGTTCGTCTCGGACGTCTATTTTCCGCGTGTCAACGGCGTCTCCACCTCCATCGCGACTTTCTGCGCCGACCTCGCTGCCGCCGACGTGGCGACGACGCTGGTCGTGCCGCAGTACGCGGCCGCGCCGGCTGTGGCCGACGATTCCGGGGTGATCCGCGTGCGCGCGGGACGCGTGCCGCGCGATCCGGAAGACCGGCGAATGCTGTGGGGCGAACTGCAGCGCGCGCTGCATGGCCTGTGCGACCGGCAATTCGACCTGGTGCACATTCACACACCGTTCCTGGCGCACTATGCGGGCGTACACTTCGCACGCGCCGCTGGCGTTCCGGTCGTCGAGACCTATCACACCTTCTTCGAGGAATACCTGCACCACTATGTGCCGTTGCTGCCGCGCGCCCTGGGTCGGCGGCTGGCGCGCGCGGTGACGCGCTCGCAGTGCGCGCAGGTGGACGCGATCATCGCGCCCTCGCAGCCGATGCGCGACATGCTCGAGGCCATCGGCGTCACAGCGCCTGTGCAGGTGATCCCGACGGGATTGCCCGCCGATCGCTTCAGGCGCGGCGACGGCGCGCGCTTCCGGCAGCGGCAGGGCCTGCCCGACGACCGGCCGCTGCTGCTGTACGTCGGCCGCGTGGCGCATGAAAAGAACATCGAATTCCTGATCGACAGCTTTCTCGAAGTGCGGCGCGGCCGTCCTGACGCGCTGCTGGTGATCGCCGGCGAAGGTCCGGCGCGCGATGCGCTCGCCGCCCAGGTCGAGCGCCTGGGACTGACTCGCGACGTCGCTTTCGTAGGTTATCTCGATCGCGAGCAGACCCTGGCCGATTGCTATGCGGCCGCCGCCGTGTTCGTGTTCGCCTCACGCACCGAGACCCAGGGCCTGGTGCTGCTCGAGGCCATGGCGCAGGCCTGCCCGGTGGTGTCGACAGCTCACCTGGGCACGGCGTCGATACTGCAGCCAGGGTGCGGCGCGCGCGTGGCGCCCGATGAACCCGTCGCCTTCGCACAGGCGGTGCTCGACCTGCTTGACGACCCGGAGCGTGCGGCCCGCTGTGGCGCGGAGGGCCGGGCTTATGCGCTGACCTGGGCCTCGAGCCTGATGGTCGCGCGGATGCGGGATTTCTACGCAGCACAGGGCGCGCGCGCTAAGATTGACCCGGAGCCGGCCGCGTCGGCGGCACCGAGGAAATCGCATGAGCGCCAAGCGTGCCTTGATAGTCGATGATTCGCGTTCCGCGCGCACTTTCCTGACCCGCATTCTCGAGCGCTACGACCTCAAGGTCGATGGCGCCGGCTCCGCCGAGGAAGCGATCGAATACCTGGCGGCCGAGCGGCCGGACGTGATCTTCATGGATCACCTGATGCCCGGCATGGACGGCTTCCAGGCGCTGACCGTGATCAAGAGCGATCCGCGTACCGCCGCCATCCCGGTCATGATGTACACCTCACAGGAAGGTGAGCTGTACCTGAATCAGGCGCGGGCGCTGGGTGCGCTGGGCGTGTTGCCCAAGCAGACGCGGGCCGCGGACGTCAGCCGCGCGCTCGAGCAGTTGCGGATCCTCGAGGGGCGGCCTCCGGAAACGGCATCCGCCGCGGCGACCGTAACGGCGGCGGCGCGCACCGACATCAAGCCGCCCGCCGGCCTGACGCCGGAGATGCGCGCCCAGCTCGATGCGCTGTTGCGCGACCACGGCATCGAAATGCGCCGCTTCGTCACGCAATCGCTCGCGCAACATGCCGGGCACATCATCAATGAACTCCGCGCGCTGATGGATGACACGGCAGGCCCGGACGCGGCTCCAGTCCCTGCGATGCCGGCCGCGCCCCAGCTGCCGGCGCGAGCAGGCCGCGCAGCACTTTGGCTGAGCGCCGTGGCCGCCGTCATCGCCCTGGTGGCTGGCCTGT
Organism: Gammaproteobacteria bacterium; assembly: GCA_043751915.1. Lineage (GTDB taxonomy): Bacteria > Pseudomonadota > Gammaproteobacteria > Steroidobacterales > Steroidobacteraceae > FEN-1191. The sequence continues at coordinate 7,584 of JAYUZI010000176.1, forward strand.
TCTGGTACCGCGCCACTCAGGATGAGGCGCGGCTGGCCTCACGCCTGGCCGTCATCACCGCAAGGGGCAACCCGGTCGTGGCCACGCCTGTAGCAGCGCCCAGGCGCGACGTGGCTGTGCTGGTCGAAGCCGTGCCTTTTGGCGAGCCGCCGTTGGCCGGAACGCGCATCGAACCTGTGCGCACGCTCCTCAACCAGCTTGCCGCCTCGGGGTTTCGCGGCGTGGTGGCCATTCACACTTACCCAGGGCGCTACTGCATGCAGGGCAGCGCCGGGGCCTGGGCGCTGCCCGCCGCCGATGTGGGCTACGCGCAATGCGCCCAGGTGGGGAATCCGTTCGACTTCAGCGATCTGGCGGGCCGCCAGTCTCCAGCCTTTGCCAGCATGTTGTCCGCGCAGAACAGCCGCGGACGGGGCGCCATCGACGTCCAGCTCGTCAGCGGCACCGCGGATGAGATGGCGACACGCTATCCGGCGATCTCCGCGCCGCTGACCGCTGGTGAGTGGAACCGCGCCGCCGCGGCCAACAACCGCGTGGAAGTGCACACGCGCCCGCTGCCTTGACGCACGCGCCGCCACCCACAGTTGCGCAGCAGCACGCGGCGGACTATCAGCTGCCCGCCTGGCTGCGCGGCTCCCACCTGCAATCGATCCTGCCGAGCCTGCCGCCGCGCCGCTACTGGACACAATGGCAGGCGCGCGCGCTGCTGGCCGCGGCGCGTCCCTGGCTGCTCGACTGCGGGGATGGGGTACGGCTGCAGGCCTGGCACAGCGCGAGCCGCACGCCGCTGCGGCGCACGGCCGTGTTGTTGCACGGCTGGGAAGGCAACGCCGATTCCTGCTATGTCTCGTCCCTGGCCGCGCTCCTCTACGCACAGGGGTACGACATCGTGCGTTTCAACCTGCGCGATCACGGCCGCACGCAACCGCTCAACCGCGGGCTGTTTCACTCCTGCCGCTTAAGCGACGTGACCGGCGCGCTGCGCGCGATCGCGGGGCGTTGCGGCGCGCAGCCGCTGTACCTGGCGGGTTTCTCGCTGGGCGGAAATTTCCTGCTGCGTGCCTGTGCCGAGCCAGCGCTCCCCGCGAGCGTCGCCGGCGTGGTCGCGATCTCGCCGGTCCTCGACCCCGATCACACGTTGCGCGCGCTCGAAGAAGGGTGGCCGGTGTATCACGCCTACTTCGTGCGCCGCTGGTCGCGCTCACTCCGGTTCAAACAGCGCTGCTGGCCCGGCGTCTACGATTTCAGCGAGCTGCTGCGTTCACGGAGCCTGCGGATCATGACCGACGTGCTGGTGCGCGAATGCACCGATTTTGCCGACTGCGCCACCTATCTCGATGGCTACTCGATCACCGGCGCGCGCCTGCAGACCCTCAGTGTGCCCGCGCGCATTCTGGCTGCCGATGATGACCCGATCATTCCCGCGGCCGATCTCGTGCGGCTGTCGCCGACGCCGCTGCTGCGCATCACGCGTACCAGGCACGGCGGGCATTGCGGCTTCCTGTCCGGAGTCTTCGCCACGGCCTACTCGGACCGGTACGCGGCCGGGCAGTTCGCCCGGTTCTAATTGCCGGCGGCGGCGACGCTGTCGGTAAAGCGCCGGTAACGCGCACGCAGCGCCAGATCCGGTTCTGGCAGCCAGGTCCGCGCCGGCGCGCCGGCCCACTGCGAGGCCAGTTCCGGCGCGGCGAGCCGGCCGACGCCGCGGGCGCTGGCTTCGGCCTCCGACACCAGCACGGGCAGGCCAAGGAGCGCAGCAAGCCGCCGGCACAGCCATTGCGAGCGGCTCATGCCGCCGGTCAGCAGCACGCGTCGCGGCGCTCCCGCCTGCCGCGCGAGCAG
>JAYUZI010000177.1:0-5573 GCA_043751915.1 Gammaproteobacteria bacterium
GTGAACTGCGCTGGCATCATCGGCTCTGCGCGCACCCTGGGCAGGAACGGACCGATGCCGGGCGAGCTGTTCACCAAAGTCATCCACGTCAACCTGATCGGCACGTTCCTGTGCGACAAGGCGGCGGCGGCCATCATGCAGAAAAATGAGCCGAACGCGGATGGCGAGCGGGGCCTGATCGTGCACACTTCCTCGGTCGCCGCCTTCGAAGGTCAGGTCGGCCAGGCGGCCTACTCCGCGACCAAGGCCGGCGTGGTGGGTATGGTGCTGCCGCTGGCGCGCGAATTCGCCGCCTTCGGCGTCCGGGTGATGGCGATCGCCCCGGGCATCTTCAGCACGCCGATGATGGAGGGCATGCCGCAGGAAGTGCAGGATTCACTCGCCCGGCAGGTGCCGTTTCCTTCACGACTCGGGCGCCCTGAGGAATATGCGCGGCTGGTGCAGGCGATCTTCGAGATTGCGATGCTCAATGGCGAGACGATCCGCCTCGACGGCGCAATCCGCATGCAACCGAAATAGCGGACGCTGCCGCCACCGCGCCTTAGCGGCGCACGCAGCGCTCGACCTTGACGGCTTCCTGGCCGCGGGAACCACCAAAGCCTCCGGTAAATATCGGCACGCCTTCGGCATAGACCGTTGCCTGGCCCGCGAAATCGAACGGCAGCACATCCCCGGGCCGCAGGGCCAGGAGTTGCCCGAGCGTGACTTCGCTGTTGCCGAGCACGGTGCGTATGCCCACCTCGGCCTTCTCGACTTCGCCGCGCAGGAATTGGTACCAGCGTTCGTCCGGCTTGTCGGTGCTGCCGCGCAGGCCGAAATCGAGGCGGTCGCGCAGCGGCTCGATCATCGCGTTCGGCAGAATGAGCTGCAAGTCACCGCCATCGCCATCGAGCTCGACGCGGAATGAGACAACAATGACCAGCTCCGCCGGACTGATCTGGTTGACGAACTGTGCGTTGGTTTCGGTGGCGAAATGCTCGGGCTCAATCTCCGTTACCGGCCCCCAGGCTTCCTTGAGATCGGCGAACACGCTCTTGCGCACAACCTCGACGATCCTCGATTCCGTGGCCGTGAAATCCCGGCCCTCGATCCTGGCGGCCTTGCCGGTGCCGCCGAAATACTTGTCGACTACCGAGGAGACCAGCGTTGGCGCCAGCGCCACCACCGCCGTGCCACGGAGCGGTGCCAGGCGCACCAGGTTGATGCTGCTGGGCAGCGCCAGCGTGCGCATGAATTCGCCAAACCGCTGCACCGCGACCGGCATCACGGTGACCAGCACCGACTGGCGCAGCATGCTGCCCAGGCTGATGCGAAACAGGCGCGCAAAGCGCTCGTTGACCATCTCGAGCTTGGGCACGCGGTTACCGGCGGCCGGAATCTCGCTGCGGAAATCATAGCGGCGCGGCGTACCAGCCGGGCCGCGCTCGTCGGCAGTGGAAATCTCACCGCTGTCGACGCCGCCGAGCAAGGCGTCAATTTCCTCCTGCTTGAGAACTTCAGGGTCACTCACTATCCTCTCCGGCTGACGAGATTGGTCCTGTCACGGTGCAGATCGAGCAAGATGCGTGCCGTCCCGGTGCCCGGCTCTCTTGTGACGCAGATCACAATGCCGGGGCCGCGGCGTCGGCCTTTTGACGCCGGATCCCAGCCGCGGCGCCCGCTATTGTGAAGGGACTCATATATGAAGCAACTCTGGTGCCACATGATCGCCGCGGCAGCGATCGGCGCTCTCACCTCAGCCTGTGCGGCCGGCGCCAGCAGCGCAGATCCCCGCAACGACTTTCGCGCCCGGCCGCCACAGGACGAAATCGTCTATTTCATGCTGCCGGACCGGTTCGAGAATGGCGACCCAGGCAACGATCGGGGCGGATTGACTGGCGATCGCCTGCACACCGGGTTCGATCCGAGTGCAAAGGGTTTTTATCACGGCGGTGACCTTAAGGGGCTGATCTCGCGGCTCGATTACATCCAATCGCTCGGTGCCACAGCGATCTGGCTCGGCCCCATATATGGGAACAAGCCGGTCCAGGGCCCACCCGGCAACGAGTCAGCCGGGTATCACGGCTACTGGATCACCGATTTCACCGCCGTCGATCCTCACTTCGGGACTGGGGCGGAAATGCAGACACTGGTCGCGGCGGTGCATGGCCGCGGCATGAAGATTTACCTGGATATTGTCGTCAATCACACCGCCGACGTGATCCGTTATCGCGAGTGCCCCGACAACAAGTGCGTCTACCGCTCGCTCGCCGACTACCCCTATTCACGCCACGGCGGCAGCGGCGGCACGCCGATCAATCCGGGCTTCGCCGGACACGCCGCCGAGGCGCAGACTGCCGCGAATTTCGCGCTGCTGCAGCGCCCCGATTTTGCCTATACGCCCTACGTGCCAACGGGCGAGGAACACACCAAGACGCCCGACTGGCTGAACGACCCGATCTATTACCACAACCGTGGCAATACAACCTTCGAGGGCGAGAGCTCCACGCTCGGCGATTTCAGCGGGCTCGATGACCTGATGACCGAGGACCCGCGCGTCGTGCAGGGCTTCATCGACATCTTCGGCGGCTGGATCGACCGCTTTGGCGTCGACGGCTTCCGCGTCGACACGGCCAAGCACGTGAACCCAGAATTCTGGCAGGCCTTCGTGCCCGCGATGCGCGCGCGGGCCGCCGCCCGGGGCATACCCAATTTCCACATCTTCGGCGAAGTGGCCACCACCGAACCCAATGTCGCCCTGCTCGCCGAACACACCCGAGTCGATCGCCTGCCGGCGGTGCTCGACTTCGGGTTCCGCGGCGCGGTACGCGACACGGTGGCCGGCAGCGCCGGAACCGACGAACTGGCGCGCTTGTTCGAGTACGACTCGCTCTACGAAGGCGGCGCGGAGGCCGCGCTGCAACTGCCGACATTCGTGAGCAATCACGACGACGGCCGCTTCGCGATGTTCGTGGAGCGGCTTCGCCCTGGAATCAGCGCAGCGGAAAACCTGCGGCGCACACGGCTGGCGCAGGCCATGTTGCTGACCCTGCGGGGCGTGCCGGTCGTCTACTACGGCGATGAGCAGGGCTACGTCGGCCATGGCGATGACATGGCCTCGCGCCAGGACATGTTCGCGAGCCAGGTCGCCTCCTACAACGACCAGTCCCTGCTGGGCACGAAGAACACGACAGCGTCCGGCAACTTCAACGTGGCGCACCCGCTCTATCAACTGATTGCGGAACTCTCGAAGCTGCGGCGGGCAAGCCCGGCGCTGCTGCATGGCCGGCAGATCGTGCGGGCCTACGGCAAGTCAGCGGGACTGTTTGCGGTATCGCGCATCGACCCGGGCACGGGTCGCGAGATCCTGGTTGCCTTCAATACCTCGACCGAACCACTGACTGCGCAGGTCCTGGTAAACACGGCATCACTCCATTTCAGTACCCTTTATGGCAACTGCGTGACGAGCGCCGACGCGCCGGGTAGCTACCGCGTACAACTCGCGCCACTCGATTTCGTCATCTGCTCAGCCGGAGCAACGCCATGAATCACAAAATGCAAGCTCTGTTCGGCGCCCTGGCGCTGCTGACCGCAACGCTGGCCCCGGCGGCCGAAGTGGCCAGCATCGACTCTCCGGACAAGGTACTAACCGTCGGCGTGACCCTCAACGGCGAGGGCCGGCCGGGCTACACGATCGCGCGCCACGGCGCCCCGATTGTCGGCGAATCCCGCCTGGGCTTCATCTTCGCCGATACACCGAAGTTCGAGCGCAACTTCACGCTCGCCGGCAAGGCCACGAGCAGCTTCGACGAGACCTGGGAACAGCCCTGGGGCGAACGGCGCTTCGTGCGCAATCACTACAACGAACTGCGCGTGACGCTGCTCGAAAATCACGAGCCACATCGCACCCTCGACGTGGTTTTTCGCGTTTACGACGACGGCGTAGGCTTCCGCTACGAGTTCCCGGACCAGCCCACCCTGCACCAGGTCAACATCGTCGATGAACTGACGGAATTCGACATCGTCGAGCCCGCCACGGCCTGGTGGACACCCGCCGGCGAGTGGAATCGCTACGAGTACCTTTATCGCCACACCTCGCTCGCCGAGCTCTCGCAGGCGCACACGCCGGTGACCATCAAGTGCGCCAGTGGCCTGCACATCGCGATTCACGAGGCGGCGCTGGTCGACTATTCGTCGATGTGGCTGCGCCGGGTAGACGGCCAGCGGCTCAAGGCCGCGCTGTCACCCTCATCACAGGGAGCGCGGGTGCAGCGCACGGCGCCGTTCACCACGCCCTGGCGCACACTGCAGATCGCCGACAGCGCGGGCGGCCTGTACATGTCCGACCTGATCCTCAATCTCAATGAGCCCAACAAGCTCGGCGACGTTTCCTGGTTCAAGCCCTATAAGTACGTCGGCATCTGGTGGGAGATGCACCTGGGGACATCCAGCTGGGCTTCGGGCCCGAAGCATGGGGCGACCACCGCGAACGCCAAACACTACATCGACTTTGCCGCCAAGAACGGTTTCCGCGGCGTGCTCATCGAGGGCTGGAACCAGGGTTGGGACGGTGACTGGTTCGCGAATGGCGAGAGCTTCAGTTTCACAAAACCCTACCCCGACTTCGATCTCAAGGCGGTCAGCGACTACGCGCGCTCGAAGGGCGTGCACCTGATCGGCCACCATGAGACCTCGGCCAACATTGCCCACTATGAGGCGCAGTTGAGCGATGCCCTCGACCTCTACGCCCGGCTCGGCGTGGACAGCGTCAAAACCGGTTACGTGGCCGACGCCGGCGGCGTCAAGGCGCTGGGTGCGGACGGGAAGATTCATTACGAATGGCACGACGGCCAGGTGATGTCACGCCACCATCTGCACGTGGTCACCGAGGCGGCCAAGCGCCACATCGCCATCGATGCCCACGAACCGATCAAGGACACGGGCCTGCGCCGCACCTATCCGAACTGGGTGGCGCGCGAGGGGGCGCGCGGCATGGAGTACAACGCCTGGGGTGATCCGCCAAACCCGCCCGAGCATGAGGCGAACCTGGTGTTCACGCGCATGCTGGGCGGCCCCATGGATTTCACTCCCGGCGTGCTCAGCCTCGTGGGCAAAAACGGCCAGGCGATTCAATCGACCGTCGCCAAGCAGCTGGCACTGTACGTGGTGATCTACAGCCCGATCCAGATGGCCGCTGACCTGCCGGAGCACTACGCGAAATACCCGGGCCCGTTCCAGTTCATCAAGGACGTGCCCACCGACTGGAGCGATACGCGCGTACTCAACGGCGAGGTCGGCGACTACGTGACCTTCGCCCGCAAGGATCGCAACAGCGACGACTGGTACCTGGGAAGCCTCACCGATGAAAACGCACGCGCCCTGAAGGTAACGCTCGATTTCCTCGATGACGGGCGCGATTACCTGGCGCAGATCTATCGCGACGCCGACGACGCACACTGGCGCACCAACCCGCACGCGATCGTCATCGAAGCGCGCAAGGTGCGGCGCGGCGATGTCATGGAACTGCGCCTCGCGCCGGGCGGTGGCGAGGCCGTGCGGCTGGTGGCCAACGGAAAACGCCGCGGCAGCTAGCC
>JAYUZI010000178.1:0-11411 GCA_043751915.1 Gammaproteobacteria bacterium
GTTCAGCCAGACCATCGTGCTGTTGGACGGCGAGCGGCTCGAGGGCGTCCCGGGTGCGGGCCGCTACCGGATCCTGAAATTCTCCCAATTGCGCGTGCCGCTGGCGGTCCCCATGGCTGCCGCACGGCAGGAGCGGGTCGATGAGCGACCAAGCGGCCCTCTGGCGCGCAGCGCCAAGCTGCACGAGCGCGCCGAGTTGCAGTGGCGCCTCGGATTTCCGCTGATGGTGCTGGTGGCGGCGCTATGCGCGGCGCCGCTGGGGCGACTGCGGCCTCGGCAGGGCCGTTATGCGCGCGTCTGGCTGGCCGTGCTGTTCTTCGCCGTCTACGGCAACCTGGCGATTGCCGCGCGCACCTGGTTCGAGCATGGCACGACGCCGCCGGCGATCGGCATCTGGTGGGTGCATGCGCCGTTCATCGCGCTCGGGATCGCTCTGGCGAGGCGGCGTGCATGACGTACCTCGACCGCTACATCGCGCGGACGATTCTGGGAGCCATCGCCCTGGTGATGGCCGTGCTGCTGGTGCTCGGAGCGCTGTTCAATTTCATCGATGAACAAGGCAGCATCGGCGTGGGTCAGTACGGCATGTTGGAAGCGCTGGTCTACAGCTTGCTGAATCTCCCGCGCTTTGCCCTCAATGCCTTCCCGGCGGGGGTCCTGATCGGCTCGATGCTGGGCGTTGGCGCGCTCGCGCGGAGCCATGAATTGACCGCCATGCGTTCGGCGGGCATGTCGCGCGCGCGCCTGGCGGTCACCATGCTCGGGTGCGGCGTGCTGTTGCTGATTGCCGGCGTGGCGGTGAGTGAGTACATCGCGCCGAGACTCGAACAGCTTGCAGACGAACGCAAGGCGCTGGCCCGCGACCAGAACTTCAGTCTCGCCGGCGCCGGCGGCGCCTGGGTGCGCGACGGCAATCTCATCATCAATATCGCCGAGCGCTCGGGCGCCGGCCAGTTTGGCGGCATGCTGGTGTTCGAGCTCGGCAGCGGCAGTCGCCTGGCGGCGATCGCCCACGCGGAGCGCGCCACCAGTGGCACCGCCGGGACCTGGGAGCTCGGCAACTACACCGAATCGCGCTTTGCAGGTGACGCGGTGGCGGTGCGGGGCGAGGCCAGGCACCGCCTCGCTTCGGCGGTCAGTCGCGACTTCCTGCAGATGGCGGTGGTGCAGCCGACCGAGATGGCACTCAGCGCGCTGTATCGCGCAATCGGCTATCTGCGCGCCAACGGGCAGGATCCGCGGCCCTACGAACTTGCCTTCTGGTCGAACCTGGCGCGCAGCGTCGCTATTCCCTTTGGGGTATTGTTCGCCCTGCCATTCGGGTTTGGCGCCATGCGTTCCGCGGGGAGTGGCGCCCGCAGCACCCTCGGCCTGGCCATCGGCCTGGTGTATTTCTTCGTGCAGCGGACGGTTGAAAGCGGCACGGTGGTGTTCAGCCTGGACCCGCTGCTGCTGGCCTGGGTGCCCACCTTGCTGCTCGGGGCAGCGGCCATCGTGCTGCTGCTGCGCGCCCGCTGAGCGGACGGATTTTTCGGCTTTTTATCCGGCCGGCTGCATCCAGTAGGCCGGGCGGGACGAATTGGACTCAAATGATCGCCATGCAACGAGCGCTGGAGTGGGTGGAGCAGGGCCGGGTGCCTGATTTCGTGGTCCGGCGTGGGATTCGCGCGCTGGTGCGCGCCCGGCTGCGGGATTTGCAGCCCAACGACCCGGCCGCGGCCGCCGTCCTGACCGAGCGCTTCGTTGCGCTGATGGACGCGGCGCCCGTGGCGCCGGTCCCGGCGCTGGCGAACGAGCAGCACTACGAAGTGCCCGAGGAATTCTTCGGAGCCGTGCTTGGGCCGCACCGCAAGTACAGTTGCTGCCTGTTCGCAAAGCCCGATACCACGCTGCCGGTCGCCGAAGCCGAAGCGCTCAACCTGAGCTGCGAGCGTGCCGGCCTGGTCGACGGCCAGGAGGTGCTCGAACTGGGTTGCGGCTGGGGGTCGCTGTCGATGTGGATGGCCTCCCATTACCCGCAGAGCCGCATCACGGCCGTCTCCAATTCGCACTCGCAGCGCGCTTACATCGAGCGCCGCGCCGCCGCGCGCGGACTTGCCAACCTGCAGGTGATCACCTGCGACATGAATGAGTTCGATCCCGGGCGGAGGTTCGACCGCATCATGTCCGTCGAGATGTTCGAGCACATGCGCAACTGGCGCGCGCTGTTTGGCCGCGTTGCCGGCTGGCTCAAGGACGACGGCCGTTTCTTCATGCATGTGTTCTGCCATCGCGCGGTGCCGTATGCCTACGAAGACCAGGGACCCGGTGACTGGATGAGCCGCCATTTCTTTTCCGGCGGCATGATGCCCAGCGACGAGCTGCCGCTGCGCTTCCAGGACGAGCTGCGGCTGGAAGCGCGCTGGCGCTGGGATGGTCGCCACTACCAGCGCACGGCCAATGCCTGGCTGGCCAACATGGACGCGCGGCGCGCGTCCGTCTGGCCGATACTCGAGCAGGCCTATGGGAGCGGTGAGGCGCAGCGCTGGTGGTCGCGCTGGCGCATGTTCTTCATGGCCTGCGCGGAGCTGTGGGGCTACGACGCCGGTCGCCAGTGGTGGGTGAGCCATTACCTGTTCAGCCGCAGTGCGCAGCGTAAGACATGAGCACCAGTGCGGAAATCCCGACCACACGGCTGCTGGTCAATATCGGCGTCTTCCAGGCCGGCTGGTTCGCCTGCGTGCTCGGTGCCGCACGCGGCCAGGCCTGGCTCGGGCTGCTGGTGGCCGTCGTGGTGGCCGCAGGCTGGATCATGGTGGCGCCGCGGCCGCGCGCCCTGGCCTGGCTGATCGCGCTGACCGGTGTCTTGGGCCTGTGCTGGGACAGCTGGGTGAGCGTGCTGGGCCTGGTCAGCTACGCCCCGGGTCCGCTCACGCCGCCGCTGGCGCCGCCCTGGATATTGGCGCTGTGGATTCTGTTTGCGACCACGCTCAATGTTTCGCTGCGCTGGCTGCAGCCGCGCTTGCTGACGGCGGCAATCTTGGGCGCAATTGCCGCGCCGCTGTCCTACTATGCCGGCGCGCGCCTCGGTGCGGTGACACTGCTGCACCTGCAGCCGGCACTGTGGGCGCAGGCAGCGGGCTGGGCACTGCTGCTGCCGCTGCTCCTGCTGCTGGCGAGGCGACTCCATGTCTGAACTGCAACTGTGGCTGCTGGGGCTCGTGGCAACCGTGCTGCCGGCGTTGCTGTGTTGGCTCGCGAGCCTGCCGCTGCGCGACGTCAGCATCGTCGATCGCGCCTGGTCGCTCCTGTTCGTGTCGGCGGCGCTCTGTTACGCCTGGTTCGGCGATGCCCCCGGGGCGCGGCTGGTGCTGGTCCTGGTGCCGCTCCTATTGTGGGCGCTGCGGCTCGCCGTGCACATCACGGTGCGCAACTGGGGACACGGCGAAGACCGGCGCTACCAGCAGATCCGTCGCAATCATGACCCGGGCTTCGCCTTCAAGAGCCTGTACATCGTCTTTGGCCTCCAGGCGCTGCTGGCCTGGATCATCTCGCTCCCGCTGCTCGCCGCGTTGTCGGGCCAGCGGCCGCCAGGCTGGCAGGAACTCCCGGGTCTGGCGCTGTGGCTGGCGGGCTTCCTCATCGAGACCATCGCCGATGAACAGCTGCGGCGATTCCGGGCGGACCCGGCCAACCAGGGCGCCGTCATGGATCGCGGGCTGTGGCGCTACAGCCGCCATCCGAACTATTTCGGCGAGTGCTGCCTGTGGTGGGGTTTCTACCTGCTGGCGCTGGCTGCGGGTGCCTGGTGGACAATCGTCTCGCCGTTGTTGATGACCGTGCTGCTGTTGCGCGTCTCCGGCGTGACGCTGCTCGAGCAGGACATTGGTGAACGCCGGCCGGCCTACCGTGACTACGTGGCCCGCACCAGTGCCTTCGTGCTGCGGCCGCCGCTGGCGGCGCCGTGAGGATCGCCATCATCGGCGCCGGAATCGCCGGCAACATGGTCGCCCGCGGCCTGTACCGGCAGCACGAAATCACGGTGTTTGAGGCCGGTGATCATGTCGGTGGTCATGCACACACGCAGCAGATTCAGGTGGGCGGCCGGCAGAGTGCCGTCGACACCGGTTTCATCGTCTACAACAATGCCACCTATCCGCGTTTCAGCGCGTTGCTGGCGGAGCTTGGTGTCGAATCGCGGGCCACTGCCATGAGTTTCAGCGTGCGCAACGAGGTGAGCGGCCTCGAGTACGCCAGCGCCTCGATCAACACGCTGTTCGCGCAGCGGCGCAACCTGCTGCGGCCGCGCTTCCATCGCATGTGGCGCGAGATCCTGCGTTTCAACCGGCAGGCTTCGGCGCTGCTGCAGACCCAGTCGCACACCGACATGACGCTCGGTGACTACGTGCGCGAACAGCGCTACTCGGCCGGGTTCGTCGACGATTGTCTCGTGCCGATGGCCTCGGCCATCTGGTCAGCGGCGCCGGCGGATATCGGCGCGATGCCGGCGCGGTTCCTGATTGGTTTCTTCCGCAACCACGGCATACTGAGCGTGAACGACCGGCCGCAGTGGCGCACGGTCTGCGGCGGGTCCGCGCAGTATGTCGCGCGACTGGTCGCCCCGTTCCGCGCCCGCATCCACCTGCGCACCCCGGTCGAGGGCGTGCGCCGCACGGGCGATGGCGTGCAGCTGCGGCTCGCGGGCGGAGAAACGCGGCAGTTCGAGCGCGTGTTCTTCGCCTGCCACAGCGACCAGGCGCTCGCCATGCTCGGCGACGCCAGCGAGGCGGAGCGAGCCGTGCTGGGCGCCATCCCCTACCAGGAAAACGAAGTCGTGCTGCACACCGACACGCGGCTCCTGCCCGAGCGGCGCCTGGCCTGGGCGGCCTGGAACTATCACGTGACGCGCGAGCCCGCTGAGCGGGTCTGCGTGACCTACAACATGAACATCCTGCAGGCGCTCGACTTGCCCGAGACGGTGTGCGTCACGCTCAATCGCAGTGCCGCCATCGATCCGGCGAAGATCCTGCGGCGGCTTTCCTACCAGCATCCACTGTTCACCGGCGCCGCGGTCGCCGCGCAGGCGCGGCTTGCGGATATCAACGGCGTCAACCGCGCCTATTTCTGCGGTGCCTACTGGCGCTATGGCTTCCATGAGGACGGCGTGGTCAGCGCCGAGGCCGCACTCGAGTGCTTCGCCCGCGAGGTGCCGCTTGCACAGCGCGCTGTACACCGGCTGGGTTAGTCACCGCCGCCGCACGCCGCGCGTGCACGCGTTCAGGTTTCCGCTGTTCATGGTGCTGCTCGATCTGGCGGAGCTCGACACGGTATTTCGCGGCCGCTGGTTCTGGAGCGTGGAACGGCGCAACCTGGCTTCATTCCGGCGCGCTGACCACGTGGGCGACCCGCAGCTGCCGCTCGATCGGAGCGTCCGCGACCTGGTCGAGCGCGAATCCGGGCGGCGGCCACAGGGTCCGATCCGCCTGCTCACGCACCTGCGCTACTTCGGGTACTGCTTTAACCCGGTGAGTTTCTACTACTGCTACGACGCGGCGGGCCAGGACATCGAGACCGTGGTTGCCGAGGTGAACAACACGCCCTGGGGCGAGCGTCACTGTTATGTGCTGGATGGCGCAGCCCAACAGACGGCAATGCCAGCCGGGTCGCCCGCAGCACCGGCGCTGCACCGCTGGGGCAGTGACAAGCGGCTGCACGTCTCGCCGTTCATGCCGATGAACCTGCAGTATGGCTGGGCGCTGTCCGCGCCGGCGGGGCGGCTCGCAGTGCAGATGCGCTGCGCGCGCAACTCCGAGGCGTTGTTTGACGCCGCGCTGTTGCTACGTCGCAGAACGCTCGATGGCAGCACGATGGCGCTGACCTTGCTGCGATACCCGTTGATGACGCTGCAGGTCGTGGTCGCCATTCGCTGGCAGGCGCTGCGCTTGTGGTTGAAGCGCGTGCCCTACATTCCCCACCCGAAGCAGATAGCGGAGTCAGGTCCATGAGCATTTACGATTTCACAGTGCGTACGCTTGAGGGCGGGAACTCCCAGCTGGAAGCCTACGCCGGTCAGGCGCTGCTGATCGTCAACGTGGCGAGCCGCTGCGGCTTTACGCCGCAGTACACGGGACTCGAGGCGCTCTACCGGCGCTATCGCGCGCAGGGTTTCGCTGTACTGGGGTTTCCCTGCGACCAGTTCGGCCACCAGGAGCCCGGCGACGAGACGCAGATCCGCCAGTTCTGCGATCTCAATTACCAGGTGAGCTTCCCGCTGTTCGCCAAGATCGAGGTCAACGGCGCCGGTGCGGACCCGCTGTACCAGTTTCTGAAGGCCGCGCGTCCTGGCCTGCTGAACACCGAAGCGATCAAGTGGAATTTCACCAAGTTCCTGGTGGGGCGCGATGGTGCGGTGCTGCGCCGCTACGCCCCGGCCGACAAGCCGGAAGGCCTGGGCGCTGATATCGAGGCGGCGCTGGCAGCGCCGGCAGCGGCCGCCCCCTCAGGCTGATTGCCCGGCCAGGAACAGCCAGGTCGACACCACGGTGTCGGGGTTGAGCGAGATACTGTCGATGCCCTGCTCTACGAGCCAACGCGCCAGGTCGGGGTGATCGGAAGGCCCCTGGCCGCAGATGCCAATATACTTTCCCTGCCGCCGGCAGGCGGCGATCGCCATCGTCATCAGCGCCTTCACCGCGGCGTCGCGCTCGTCGAAACTCTTTGCCACCAGGGCTGAATCGCGGTCTATGCCCATGGTCAACTGCGTCAGGTCGTTCGAGCCGATCGACATGCCGTCAAAGTACTGCAGGTAGTCGTCGGCGAGCAGCGCGTTGGTCGGCAGCTCGCACATCATGATCAGCTTGAGTTCGTCCACGCCGCGCTTCAGGCCGTTGGCGGCCAGCAGTTCCGTGACCGCGCGCGCTTCAGCGACGGTGCGTACGAACGGCACCATCACCTGGACGTTGCGCAGGCCCATCTCCTCGCGCACCCGCCGCAGTGCTCGGCACTCCAGCTCGAAGCAGGGGCGGAAGGCCGCATCGACGTAGCGGGCTGCGCCGCGGAAGCCGAGCATCGGGTTTTCCTCGTGCGGTTCGTACAGGCTGCCGCCGAGCAGATTGGCGTATTCGTTGGATTTGAAATCCGACAGCCGCACGATCACCGGTTCGGGCGCGAACGCCGCGGCGATCTGCGCGATGCCCTCGCTCAGGCGCTCAACGAAGAAGCCGACCGGGTCATCGTAGCCGGCCAGATGCTGGCGGATGGTTGCCTGCAGCGCCGGCTCCAGCCGGTCGAACTCCAGCAGCGCGCGCGGATGCACGCCGATCATGCGGTTGATGATGAACTCGAGCCGCGCCAGTCCGACGCCGCGATGCGGGAGCGACGCGAAGGCGAAAGCACGATCCGGGTTGCCGACGTTCATCATGATGCGTACTGGTGAGGTCGGCATGGCATCGAGTTCGATCTGCTGCCGTTCGAAGGCCAGCAAACCTTCGTAGATGAACCCGGCGTCGCCTTCGGCGCAGGAGACCGTGACTTCCTGGCCGTCGCGTATCGCAGTCGTGGCGTTACCGCACCCGACCACGGCCGGCACGCCCAGCTCGCGGGCGATGATCGCCGCGTGACAGGTGCGACCGCCGCGGTTGGTGACGATGGCGGCGGCGCGCTTCATGACCGGCTCCCAGTCCGGGTCGGTCATGTCGGCCACCAGCACGTCGCCCGGCTGCACCTGCGCCATGCTGGCCGCGTCGCGCACCACGCGCGCGCGGCCGCTGCCGATGCGGCCGCCGATGCTGCGCCCTTCGGTGATGACGCGCGATCGCCCGTGGAGCACGAATCGCTCCAGGCTGCGGCCGGCCCGGCTCTGCACCGTCTCCGGGCGCGCCTGCAGGATGTAGAGCTGCCGGTCCACGCCGTCGCGCGCCCATTCGATGTCCATCGGGCGACCGTAGTGCTGCTCGATGATCAACGCCTGGTGCGCCAGCGCCTCGACTTCGGCCTCGCTCAGCGAGAAACGCGCGCGCTCCGCGGCGCTGACCGCCACGGTGCGCACATTTTCGACGCCGCCGGGTTCGGCATAGATCATCTTGATCGCCTTGGCGCCAAGGTTGCGGCGGACGATCGCGCGCTTGCCGGCGCGCAAGGCGGGCTTGTAGACGTAGAACTCGTCCGGGTTGACCGCGCCCTGCACCACGGTTTCGCCGAGGCCATAAGCGCTGGTGACGAACACCACATCGCGAAAGCCCGAGTCGGTATCAAGCGTGAACATCACACCGCTCGCGCCCAGATCGCTCCTGGCCATGTACTGCACGCCGACCGACAGTGCCACCAGCGCATGATCGAAACGCTGGTGCACGCGGTAGGAGATGGCGCGGTCGGTGAACAGCGAGGCATAGACCCGGTGCATCGCGGCGAGCAACGCGGCTTCGCCGCGCACGTTCAGAAAGGTTTCCTGCTGGCCAGCAAACGAGGCCTCGGGCAGGTCTTCGGCCGTGGCGGAGGAACGCACCGCGACGGCGATGCCTTGCCCGAGGTCCATGTCGCGCCAGCGCCCGAGCACCGCCTGCTGCAGGGCGGGAGCAAATGGCGTCTCCAGGACCCACTGGCGAATGCGCGCGCCACTGGCGGCGAGCGCCGTGACGTCCTCGACGTCCAGTGCCGCGAGCTCGGCGTTGATGCGCTCGGCGAGTCCGCCTTGGCTGAGGAAATCACGGTAGGCGTCAGCGGTGGTGGCGAAGCCGCGCGGCACGCGTATGCCCAGCCGTGTGAGCGCGCCCAGCATCTCGCCGATCGAGGCGTTCTTGCCGCCGACGCGGTCAATATCCTTGATGCTCACCTCGTCAAATGACAGGACGTATTCGCTCACTGCGCGCTTCCAGCTCAGGATTGATCGCTTATTGTCCACGATTTCGCGGCGTGGGACACTGTCGGTAGCGCGACAGGGTCACCATGGTCAGGGGCGGGCGGCATGGGCAAACGCACAGTCTTCTTTGTTTCCGACCAGACCGGCGTCACCGCCGAGACCATGGGCCACAGCCTGCTGACGCAGTTTGACGGCGCGCAGTACCACTCCGTGACCTTGCCATTTATCGCGACCATCACCCAGGCCGCGGAAGTCGTGCGCCGGATCGACGCGGCGGCGCGCGAATCTGCCCTGCGTCCGATCGTGTTCGCGACCCTGGTGGACGATGCCGTGCGCGCGGTCCTGCAGCAGGCCGACGCCCTGGTGCTGGATTTCTTCGCCGCCTTCCTGGGCCCGCTGGAAGCCGAACTGGCCATGCCGTCCGCTCACGCAAGCGGCCGCGCGCACGGCATGGCCGACCTGGCGGCCTACACGGCGCGCATCAACGCCACCAACTTTGCGCTCGCCAACGATGACGGCGCCGGCGCGCGCGACTACGCCGCAGCGGACCTGGTGTTGGTGGGCGTGTCGCGCTCGGGCAAGACGCCGACCTGCCTGTACCTGGCGTTGCAGTATGGCGTGTACGCCGCCAACTATCCGCTGGCCGAAGAAGATCTGCAGTCGGGCGAGTTGCCCAAGGTACTGGCGCCGCACCGCACCAAGCTGTTCGGCCTGACGATCCGTCCGGACCGGTTACAGCAGATCCGCCATGAGCGCCGCCCCGATAGCCGCTATGCCTCGCTCCAGCAGGTGCAATTCGAGCTGCGCACGGCGCTGGCGCTGTTTGCACGGGCGGGGATACCGTTCCTCGACACAACCGAATGCAGCATCGAGGAAATCGCCAGCCGCATCCTCGATCGCCAGCGGCTCGAGCGGCGCGTACGCGTCTAGCGCCGTGTCTGGCCCTAGCGTCCGCTGAAGTGCGGTTCGCGCTTTTCGAGGAACGCCGCCACACCCTCGCGGAAGTCCTGGCTGTCGATGCACAGCGACTGCGCCTCGACCTCGCTTTTCAGGCTGTGTGCGAAATCCACACCGCCAGCCTGGCGCAGCAGGCGTTTGCTGTGCGTGAGCGCGAGCGGCGCGCGCTGCGCGAGCCGTTGCGCCCATTGCAGCGCGGCTTCGACGGCCGTGCCCTTGGGCACCACGCGATTGGCCATGCCAAGTTCGTAGCAGCGTGCGGCTGGCACGCGCGTGCAGTCCACCGAGAATTCGAAGGCCCGGCGGGCGCCGATCTGGCGCTCGAGCAGCCAGTTGATGCCGCCGTCCGGGACCAGCGCGATGTTGTGGAAGGGCAGCGTGAAATAGGCGTCCTCGGCCATCACCACCAGGTCGCTGGCGAGCACGAACGCGCAGCCTATTCCGGCCACCAGTCCTTCGACCGCGGCGATGACCGGTTTGGGCATCTCCATGATCGCCCTGATGCCCGCGCCGTACTCGTCTTCGAGCTGGCGGCGCACTTCGGCGCCGTCCGCCTTGCCCGCGCTCATGGCCTTCAGGTCGGCCCCCGCGCTGAAGGCCCGGCCGGCTCCTGTGAGCACCACGGCCCGCACCTCAGCAGCGCCGGCGGCGCGCTGCAGCGCCGCGGTCAGCTGCAGGCGCAGCACTGAGTCGAACGAGTTCAGCGCCTCAGGCCGGTTGAGGCTGAGGAGCGCTACGGCACCGCGCTGCTCGACGCGCACGGTCGTATGCATCTCGTTCATTGCCGGTCCTTGAGTTGCCGCAGGCTTGGTACAAAAAAATCCGGCGTGAGATCGACGTCCGCCACGCCCGGCGGCGCATAGCCAGACAGGTCGCTGATGCCGTGGGCGGCCAGCAGTTCATCGTCGATGTAAAAATTGCCGGTCGTGGTGCGTGCGTCGCTGGTCAGGATCAGGTGCGCGGCGTCCGCCATGATGGCCGGCGAGCGTAATGCGCCCACCGGGAGACGTGCCTTGAGCATGGCCATCGCCGCCGTGTCGATCGCGGTGCGCGGCCACAGGGCGTTTACGCCGACGCGGCCGCGATACTCGCCGGCCACGCCCAGCGCCACCATGCTCATGCCAAATTTCGCCATGGTGTAGGCCACGTGGGGGGCGAACCAGCGCTCCTGCATCGCAAGCGGCGGCGAGAGCATCAGCAGGTGCGGGTTGGCGGCCTTGAGCAGCTGCGGCAGCGTCTGCTGCGTGACCAGGAAGGTGCCGCGTGCGTTGACGCCGTGCATCAGATCGAAGCGCTTCATCGGCGTGTCGAGGATCGGTGTCAGGCTGATGGCGCTGGCATTGTTGACGCAGATGTCGATGCCGCCGAACTTCGCCACCGTGGCCGCGACCGCGGCCTCGACCTGCGCTGCGTCGCGGATGTCGCAGACCAGCGCCAGGGCCCGGCCACCGGCCGCCTCGATCTGCGCCGCCGCGGTGTGAATCGTGCCCGGGAGGTTGGGGTGGGGCGTGTCGGTCTTCGCGGCGATCGCGACGTTGGCGCCGTCGCGCGCGGCGCGCAGCGCGATCGCCAGGCCGATGCCGCGCGAGGCACCGGTGATAAACAGGGTCTTGCCGCC
>JAYUZI010000179.1:0-5685 GCA_043751915.1 Gammaproteobacteria bacterium
CGTTGCACACGGATCACTCGTATCTCATCTTCGAGAATCACTGGCAAGAAGTATTTGCAAACTACTAAAATTAATCAGAAAGTTGTGGGTAATTGAAAGTATGTCGGCTGGCCCGATGACCGCTGGCCGCGATGTGCCGGGCAGCCGGCCCAGGATCGCTACATTAAGAGTGCCGGCCTTCACCGTTACCGGAACCGACGCCTGTCCATAGTCCAGGTTCGTAATCGACGCAGCGCCGTTCAGACTGGCGTCCACCGCTGGTGCCTCGGGGGAGGCGTGGATAATTTGTACGGTGGCCGCGGGAATCGCAGTGTATGCGTTGTCGCTGCCATTACAGGCGGCCAGCAGCAACACGGCAAGCGCGGGGGCGAAGAGTGCGCGAAGGCGCGAATTCAAGGGGGTCATCGAAGTCTCCTGGTGTTGTAGGGAACGGGCCGAGCCTGCGCACGAACCTCGTGCTGCTCGTTATCCGTCCATTCGCACCCGAGGTCGCTCCGGATTCAGGCAGGGGTATCCGGGCGGGGCAGGGTCCCGCTAGGTGTGGGTCGGTTTGGCGAGGACCACGATATGCTCCCGCCCGGACACCACGACTCCGCCCGCGCGTTCCAGGGTCACGGCGAACAGGGTGGGTGCGCCGACCGGGATGCGTGCGGTAATCGGCACGTCCACGTCGGTACTTCCCGCCGGAATATCGAAGACTCCGCCGTCGACCGGATAGCGATCATCGCGTGTGCTGTCGAAAATCCACAATTGGTACTCGACCAGGCGCCGCTCGTTGGGTTTGAGATTGTGGAAGTGCATGTAGCCGCGCTGGGTAGCGCGGTCAAATACAACATCGCCGCTGGCACCGGCTCCACCCGGATCGCTGGTCGGCGTAAATTCCCAGTGCACTGCGCCCGGGTGTGCGGCGAGCAGCTGAGCGCGCAGCCCGGCAGCGTCGGGTGCCGCGGGCTGAAACAAGCGCGGGTACCAGCCCGCAATGGCGATCATCACCGCAGCGGCCGTTGCCCACCAGCTGAGCGCGCCCCTGCGCTGGCGTGGCGGCACTGCGCCTCCCGCAGCGTCGTCGCGCGCGCGGCGGGCCACGGCGATGTCGACAATTTTCGCGGCGTCCTGCGCCTCGCCCTGTGCGAGCAGCCGGGCGCGCAGCGTCGCCGGCAGCGGTTCAACCGGCAAGCGCACGGCAAGCGCGACCGCCGCCGCGGCAGGTTCAAACGCCCCGCGCCTGGCGTCCGGGTAGCGCACGAGCAGCCCATCGAGTTCAGCCGCTTCGGCTTCATCGAGGCCTGTAGTTGCCTCCTGGACCAGCAGGTCAACGCAGCGCTCGTCGTCCAGGAACGTGCCCTTCATGGCGCACCTCCGGCGGTGGCTACGGGACTCACGCCGAGAACTTCGCGGACGCGAATCATGCCGCGCCGCAACTGGGTCTTGACCGTACCCAGGGGCAATCCCGTCTTCCCGGCAATTTCGCCGTGCGAAAGCCCGTGGGACACCGCGAGTTTGATGACCAGTTGCTGGGTTGCGCTCAGTTCAGCGACCGCCGCGGCCGCTCGTTCCGCCTCGACGCAGATTTCTCCCTGGGTGCCCGGCTCGGCAAAATCGGCAACCTCGAGTTCTTCGATCGAAGCAAACATGGGTCGTTGTGCCCGCCTGCGCAGCCGGTCGATGAGTCTGCGTCTTGCTATCATTGCAATGAACATCTTGGCGGATCCCTTGTGCGGGTCGTAACGCGCGGCGCTTTTCCAGATGTCGACAAAGATTTCCTGCACTGCGTCCTCGGCTTCGCCGGGATCAGGGGATAAGCGCCTCGCCAACGACCACACGAGCGAACCAAACTCGTCGATACACGCGGCCACACCGGCCGGATCGCCCCGGGCGATCTGGTCCAGCACCGACGCAGTGATACCTTCTGTCATGATAGTTCGGGGCCGAAGAGTATTTGGATTCGCACGATCAATGTATCCCAGGGCGCAATGAATAGCCTTAAGTTATCTGTAGAACACGGGTTCTGGCTCGCATGGCGCCTCAAATGGCTGGGAGTCGACTTGCAGCAGGCCTGGAAGGATCGATTGTGAGGCTCTGGCGGTGGCTGTTGCTGTTGCCGGCAATCCTCCTGGTGCTGCCTGCCTGCACGACTCTGGGGCTCCTGGCACTGAACACGCGGGCATCCTTGGCGCCAGTCGATCGGCAAGTGAATCTCCATTACGCGCTGGGCCGCGCGGGGTCGGTGGACGTCTACCGGCCCAAGACGACGGTGCCCGGGCCTGGGCTCCCCATGGTCGTGTTCTTTCATGGCGGCGGCTGGGACGACGGGGACAAGGATCAATACCGGTTTGTCGGTGCGGCGCTCGCCGAGACGGGGCTGGTCGCGGTACTCCCGAATTACCACTTGTACCCGCACGCTCGCCGCGCCGACTTCATGGTGGATGCGGCCCGATCGCTCGCATGGGCGCGAGCGCACGCCGCCGAGTGGGGAGCGGATCCGACGCGAGTGTTTGTGATGGGCCATTCGGCCGGAGCGCACATCGCGCTCTTGCTCGCGCTTGACGAACGCTACCTCAACAGTGTCGGCGGGACCTCAAGGTGGCTGCGCGGGGTGATCGGGTTGTCGGGTCCGTACGATTTCCTGCCGTTCACGGAAAAGTACCTCGAAGACGTCTTCGGGCCGCCAGCGGCCTTTCCGGATTCGCAGCCGATTCACTTTGTGCGCGCAGGAGCGCCGCCCGTGTTTCTCGCGCACGGGCTCAAAGATCGGCGCGTGCGCGTGGCCAATACCGAGCGGCTGGCCGCGGCCCTGCGGGCACTGGGGAATGCCGTCGAGACGCGTTACTACGCCTCAGCCGACCATGCGCAGGTGATCGTGGCGTTCTCGCCCGTCGCGCCGCACCGCCTTCCGGTGCTGAGCGATGTGCGCGCGTTCATTGGGGAGAATGCCCGCTGAAGGGGGTCTCCGGCAGTGGCCGGGGAATCGGACGCCAGGCGGAGCGCTGGGGCATGCGGCAGCTGTTCGAACAATAGATAAGGTCTATGGATGGGATACATGGAATCGATTGGGCCCATGGGCTCTCACGCGCTAAAGTAGTCATCGCCACGTAATTCTGGACTGCGAACGGAGTAGACATGTCAACTGAAAGCAAGTGCCCGGTTATGGGCGGGCATCACGGGAACACGGCCGCTGGGGCCAGGTCGAACCGCGACTGGTGGCCGGACCAGCTGAACCTTCATGTGCTTCACCAGAATTCCCCGCTGCGGAATCCGTTGGGCAAGGGGTTCAACTACGCAAAGGAATTCCGGCGCCTCAACCTGAACGCCGTGATCAAGGACCTCCACGCGCTGATGACGAAGTCGCAGGATTGGTGGCCGGCCGACTATGGCCACTATGGGCCGTTCTTCATCCGGATGGCGTGGCACAGCGCGGGTACGTACCGCGTCGGCGACGGTCGTGGCGGCGCCTCGTCCGGCACGCAGCGTTTTGCACCGCTCAACAGCTGGCCCGACAACGTGAACCTCGACAAGGCGCGCCGCTTGCTCTGGCCGATAAAACAGAAGTACGGACGGAGAATCTCCTGGGCCGACCTGATGGTTCTCGCGGGCAACGTTGCCCTCGAGTCGATGGGCTTCAAGACCTTCGGCTTCGGCGGCGGGCGCGAGGACGTCTGGGAGCCGGAAGAGGATATTTACTGGGGCCCGGAGGGCAAGTGGCTGGCGGATGAACGCTACAGCGGCGAGCGCCAGCTCGACAATCCGCTCGGCGCCGTGCAGATGGGCCTGATTTACGTGAACCCGGAGGGGCCAAATGGCCAACCGGACCCACTTGCTTCGGCGCGGGACATTCGCGAGACCTTCGCGCGCATGGCGATGAATGACGAGGAGACCGTCGCGTTGATTGCCGGCGGCCACACCTTCGGCAAGGCCCATGGCGCTGCCGAACCCGGAAAATATGTCGGTCCCGAGCCCGAGGGCGCTGCCATTGAGCAGCAAGGCTTCGGCTGGAAGAGCAGCTATCGCAGCGGCAAGGGCGTGGACACGATCAGCAGTGGTCTGGAAGGCGCATGGACTTCCACGCCGGTAAAGTGGGACAACAGCTATTTCGACACGCTGTTCGGCTGCGAGTGGGAACTGACCAAGAGCCCGGCCGGTGCGCAGCAGTGGACACCCAAGGGCGGGGCCGGCGCCGGCACGGTTCCGGACGCACACGACCCGTCGAAGCGGCACGCCCCGATGATGGCCACAACGGATATCGCGCTCAGGGTCGATCCGATCTACGCGCGGATCTCCAGGCGCTTCCACAAGAATCCGCAGGAATTTGCCGATGCGTTCGCCCGGGCCTGGTTCAAGCTGACGCACCGCGACATGGGGCCTCGCTCGCGCTATCTCGGTCCGCTGGTGCCGAAGGACCCGCAGCTGTGGCAGGACCCGACTCCGGAAGCACAGCACAAGTTGATCAGCAAGAAGGACATTGCCGCACTGAAGGTAAAGATCCTCGCATCCGGGCTCACTGTTCCCCAGCTGGTCTCGACGGCCTGGGCGTCTGCGTCCACCTTCCGCGGCTCCGACAAGCGCGGTGGGGCGAACGGGGCACGCATACGGCTCGCGCCACAAAAGGATTGGGAAGTGAACCAGCCGACGCAACTGGCCAAGGTCCTGCAGAAGCTGGAGCGGATTCAGAATACTTTTAACAAATTGCAGTCAGGCGGCAAGAGGGTCTCGCTCGCGGATCTGATCGTGCTCGGCGGTTGCGCAGCTGTCGAGGCTGCCGCGAAGAAGGCCGGGCATGAGGTAGCGGTTCCGTTCACGCCGGGGCGCACCGACGCATCGCAGGAGCACACCGACGTTGATTCCTTCGCGGTGCTTGAGCTGACCGCCGACGGGTTCCGCAACTATTTGCGCAGCGGCCACCGGCAATCGGCTGAAGAGCTGCTGATCGATAGGGCGCAATTGCTGACGCTGACCGCGCCGGAGATGACCGTGCTGGTCGGTGGCCTGCGCGCCCTGAATGCCAACGTTGCGCAGTCCGCCCACGGCATGTTCACCCGGCGGCCCGGAACACTGAGCAATGACTTTTTCGTCAATCTGCTGGATATGAAGACGAACTGGCAACCGTCCGCCGCGTCGGCTGGCGTCTTCGAGGGACGCGACCGCGCCGGGGACCAACTTCGGTGGACCGGCACCCGCGTCGATCTGCTGTTCGGTTCGAATTCCCAGCTGCGGGCTATCGCCGAAGTCTATGCCTGCGACGACTCGAAAGAGGCGTTCGTGAAAGACTTCGTGGTGGCGTGGACCAAGGTGATGAACCTCGATCGCTACGATCTGGCCTGATGCCGGCGGAGATTCTCCGGCGGTCAATCTGCAAGTGGTTCGCATGGCCAGCTGTGTAAATCGGCATCGAACTTTGACCAGATTTTAGTACTTCCGGCGCCCGACAGGGACCAGGCTGATATGAAGATTGTCTGAGTAGGTTCAGTGAGATGCGGCGTACCTCGCTGGTCAACTTTGGACGCTGCACCCTGGCCAGTCGGTCTCGCCTGTTCACAATGATGTGCTTACCGGCACATATTCGACGGCGCTTACTGCGGTATCGATGCTCGCTCATGCGATGCCACCGGATCGATCAACGCGGCCTCCGCAGATCTTTGACCTTGCCATTCCAGTACTCGACGTATTTTTCATAGGCCATTGTGGAGG
>JAYUZI010000180.1:0-7628 GCA_043751915.1 Gammaproteobacteria bacterium
ACTGCTTGAGCAGGCAGTCGACCAGCGTGGTCTTGCCGTGGTCGACGTGGGCGATGATGGCGATGTTGCGGATCGGGCGTTGCATGGGGTCTCGGAGGCCTTGAAGCGGGCCTTGGGGCAAAAAAGGCCGTGCAGGGTATCAGAAGCGCCCGGCGGGGGCTAAACCCATGCGGCACGCAGATTTAATACGCTAGACTAGCAAATATATAAGGATTTGTTTATATATTTAACATGGCAGAAGCAGCCCCCCGAATAGGACAGATTGTCCAGGCCCTCAAGGGCCTGGCGGAGCCCACGAGGCTGCGCCTGCTGTCGCTCCTGGGCCACGGTGAACTCACGGTGGGCGAGATCGGCCGGATCCTCGGCCAGAGCCAGCCCCGAGTCTCACGGCACCTGCGGCTGCTGGCAGAAGCCGGCTTTCTCGATCGTTTCCGCGAACAGCAATGCGTCTACTACCGGACCCCGGCTGCGGGCCCGCGCTCCGGATGGGTGCGCCAGCTGCTCGGCGCGGTTGACCCCGAAGACCCCGCGCTGCGGCGCGATCGTGTGCGCATGGCCGTCGTGGTTGGCGACCGTGGCCGCACGGCTGCCGGGCAGCTGGGCGCAATAGCGCCTCCTGATCAGAGCGATGCCGGGCTGGCCGCGGTGCTGCGCGAGGAGCTCGGCCCCGTGGCGCTGGGCGAACTCCTGGACATCGGCACCGGCGCCGGCCGCATGCTGGAAATGCTCGGCGCGCAGACTTCGCACGCCGTGGGCATCGACCTTTCGGCACCGGCGCTGCGTCTGGCGCGCACCCGGGTTCACGGCCTCGGACTAGCGCATTGCGAATTCCATCGCGGCGACATGTACGCGTTGCCGTTCGATTCGGATGCCTTCGACACGGTGACGATCGATCGCGTGCTCGCCGGCGCCGAGCGGCCGGTCGCCGTGTTGACGGAAGCCGCGCGCACCCTGCGTGGCGCCGGGCGGCTCCTGGTCGTCGAGCGGTTCGATGACATCGAGGCCTGCACCGGCGCCAATCCGCTGCAGAGCCTTCGTCAGTGGCTCGACAGCTCGGGACTGCGGCTCAATCGGCTGCGGCCCTGCGATCTGGCGAGCGGTCACCACCTGCTGGCTCTGGCCCAGCACCCCCATTGACCTGAGGGAAGTACGGCAGGATGTCCCCGCAATCGCACTTACATGACCATATCGGCGGCACGCTCGCACGGTTGCGGCGCCCGGTGGCCGTGTCCTTTGAATTCTTCCCGCCGGGCGATGCCAGGATGGAGCAAGTGCTGTGGCGTTCGATCGAGCGCCTGGCTCCCCTGCGTCCACGTTTCGTGTCGATCACCTACGGTGCCGACGGTTCGACGCGCGAGCGCACCCAGCACGTCGTGATGCGCGTATTGCAGGAGACGACGCTCACGCCCGCGCCGCATCTCACCTGCGTGGGCGCGGATCGCGAATCGATACTGGCTATCGCCCGCGACTACTGGCGACAGGGCGTGCGCCACATCGTCGCCTTGCGCGGCGACCCAGCCGGGGAAGCGGGGCGCTATGTTCCCCATCCCGGTGGCTACGCCTATGCGGTGGATCTGGTGCGGGGCCTGCGTACCGTGGGAGATTTCGATATTTCGGTGGCCGCCTATCCGGAGCGTCACCCCGAGGCGCGCAGCGCCGAGTTTGATCTCGATTGCCTGAAGGCGAAATTGGATGCTGGTGCGACCCGGGCAATTACCCAGTTCTTCTTCGATGCACAGACGTTCCTGCGCTTCCGCGAGCGCGCCGTCGCCGCCGGCGTGAGCGCCAGCCTGGTGCCCGGGATTCTGCCGATAACGCGCCTGCCCCAGTTGCTGCGATTCGCCGCCCGCTGCGGCGCGACCGTGCCCGACTGGCTGCACCAGCGATTCGAGGGCCTGGATGTCGATGCCGGGACGCGGCAGCTGATCGCGGCCGCGGTTGCCATCGCCCAGGTCGAGGCGCTGGCTCGTGAGGGCGTTGATGAATTTCATTTCTACACGCTCAACCGCGCCGAACTGGCCTACGCGATCTGCCACGCACTCGGGCTGCGCTGCGAGGAAGCGGCGCCGCCGCTTGCAGTGGTTGGGGGCCGATCATGACGCGCGCTGAACGGGTAAGCGCCTTCCGGCGCTTGTTGAGCGAGCGCATCCTCATTCTCGATGGTGGCATGGGGACTATGATCCAGTCGCACCGGCCGACCGAGGCGGACTACCGCGGCGCGCGCTTTCATGACTGGTCCTGCGATCTCAAGGGCAACAATGACCTGCTGACGCTCACGCAGCCCGAACTGGTGCGCGACATCCACGCGGGCTTCCTCGCGGCCGGCGCCGACATCATCGAGACCAACACCTTCAATTCCTCCGCGCCCTCGCAGGGCGACTACCGCATGGAGGGGCTGGTCGGCGAACTCAATCTGGCCGCGGCCCGGCTGGCGCGCGGCGTCGCGGACGAATATGAGGCGCGCGACGGCGCGCCGCGCTTCGTGGCTGGCGCCCTGGGTCCCACCAACCGCACCGCCTCGCTCTCGCCGAGCGTCAGCGATCCCTCGTTCCGCAACATCAGCTTTGATCAGCTGGTCGCGACTTATCGCTGTGCCACGGCGGCGCTCATCGAGGGCGGCGCCGACCTGCTGCTGGTCGAGACCATCTTCGACACGCTGAATGCCAAGGCGGCGCTGTTCGCGGTGCGTAGCGTGCTGGACGAGCAGGGGCTCGACCTGCCGGTGATGGTTTCAGGCACGATTACCGATGCCTCCGGCCGGACGCTGTCGGGCCAGACCGTCGAGGCCTTCTGGAATTCGATCCGCCACGCGCGGCCGGAAGTCGTCGGACTCAATTGCGCGCTGGGCGCGCGCCAGCTCCGCCCGCACATCGAGGAACTGGCGGGCATCGCCGACGTGGCGATCTGCGCCTATCCGAACGCGGGGCTCCCCAATGCCTTCGGCGAATACGACGAGCCGGCCTGCGAGACCGCGGACCTGGTGGGCGAGTTCGCCAAGAGCGGCTTCGTCAATATCGTTGGCGGTTGCTGCGGCACCAGTCCTGAGCACATCGCGCACATCCGCGCGCATGTGCAGGGCGTGCCGCCGCGCCGGCCCCCGGTGGTGTCGCCCAGGTGCCGGCTTGCCGGACTCGAGGCGCTGAGCATCGGACCCGAGAGCCTGTTCGTGAACGTCGGCGAGCGCACCAACGTCACCGGTTCGGCGAAATTCCGCAAGCTGATTGAGGCCGATGACTACAACGGCGCGCTCGATATCGCCCGCACCCAGGTGACCTCGGGCGCGCAGATCATCGATGTCAACATGGACGAAGGCATGCTCGATTCGGAAGCCGCCATGGTGCGTTTCCTGAATCTGGTGGCCACCGAGCCCGACATCGCGCGCGTGCCGGTGATGATCGATTCGTCCAAGTGGTCGGTGATCGAGGCCGGCCTCAAGTGCCTGCAGGGCAAGGGTATCGTCAACTCGATCAGCCTCAAGGAAGGCGAGGCGTAGTTCCTTGAGCAGGCGCGCCTGGTGCGCGCCTACGGCGCCGCGGTGGTGGTGATGGCCTTTGATGAACAGGGCCAGGCCGACACCGTGGAGCGCAAGGTCGGCATCTGTGAGCGCAGTTACCAGCTGTTGACTGGCATCGCCGGCTTCCCACCCGAGGACATCATCTTCGATCCGAACATCTTCGCGGTGGCCACCGGCATCGAGGCCCACAACCGTTACGCGCTCGATTTCATCGAGGCTACCAGCCGGATCCGCGAACGCTGCCCGCATTCCATGGTGAGCGGCGGCGTCAGCAACGTCTCGTTCGCGTTCCGTGGCAATGACCCGGTGCGCGAAGCCATGCACTCGGTATTCCTGTATCACGCGATCCGCGCCGGCATGAGCATGGGCATCGTCAACCCCGCCCAGCTTGCGCTCTACGAGGACATCGAACCGGAGCTGCGCGAGCGGGTGCTCGATGTGATCCTTGCGCGGCGCGACGATGCCGCCGACCGGCTGCTGGAAATCGCCGCGCGCTTCAAGGGCGAGGCGGGCATGAAGCGCGTCGAAGACCTGGCGTGGCGCGACTGGCCGGTCGCCAAACGCCTGAGCCACGCGCTGGTCCACGGTGTCGATGAGTTCGTGGTTGCCGACACCGAGGCTGCGCGCCTCGAGAGCCCGCGGCCGCTGGCGGTGATCGAAGGGCCGCTGATGGACGGCATGAACGTGGTCGGCGACCTGTTCGGCGCCGGCAAGATGTTCCTGCCCCAGGTGGTCAAGTCGGCGCGGGTGATGAAGCGCGCGGTCGCCCACCTCGTGCCCTTCATCGAAGCGGGCAAGGCTGCGGGCGCCAAGGCGCACAGCAACGGCCGCATCGTCATGGCCACGGTCAAGGGTGACGTGCACGACATCGGCAAGAACATCGTCGGCGTTGTGCTCCAGTGCAACAGCTTCGAGGTCATCGACCTGGGCGTGATGGTGCCGTGCGAGAAGATCCTCGAGACCGCGCGTCGCGAACAAGCCGACCTGATCGGCCTGTCGGGGCTGATCACGCCCTCGCTCGATGAAATGGTGCATGTGGCGAAGGAGATGCAGCGCCAGGGGTTCACGATTCCGCTGCTGATTGGCGGCGCGACCACCTCCCCGGCGCACACCGCGGTACGGATCGATCCGCACTACGAGGGCGCGGTGATCTACGTCAAGGACGCCTCGCGTGCCGTGGGCGTGTGCCAGCAGCTGCAGACGCCGGAGACACGGGTGGCCTACGTGGCGGCGATCAAGGCCGAGAATGCGCAGCGCCGCGAACAGCACGCCGGCAAGCGCGCCAAGGGTCCGCAGATTTCACTCGCCCAGGCGCGCGCCGACCGGGTACGGTGCGATTGGCAGGCGTACACGCCGCCGGTCCCGCGGCAGCTCGGGGTGCGCGTCCTCGATGACTACCCGCTTGAGGAACTCACGCGCCACATCGACTGGACGCCCTTCTTCCAGGCCTGGGAACTGCGTGGCCGCTTTCCCGACATCCTCACCGATGCGCAGTACGGCGAGCAGGCCTCGAGCCTCTATGCAGACGCGCGGCGCATGCTGCGCAGCGCGATCCGCGAGCGTTGGCTCACCGCCCGCGGTGTCATCGGCCTGTTCCCCGCCAATGCCGTGGATCACGATGACGTCGTGGTCTACACCGACGCCGCGCGCGCGCACGAGCTCCTGCGCCTGCACTTCCTGCGCCAGCAGAAAGACCTGCCGGCCGGCAAGCGCCACGGCGCGCTCGCCGATTTCGTGGCACCCGCGGGCGTGGCTCCGGACTTCATCGGTGCCTTTGCCGTCACGGCGGGGATCGGCATCGAGCCGCACCTCGAGCGCTTCGCCGCCGCACATGATGACTACTCCGCCATCATGCTCAAGGTGCTTGCCGACCGGCTTGCCGAAGCCTTTGCCGAAGTGCTGCACCAGCGCGTGCGGCGCGAGTTCTGGGGTTACGCGCCGGAGGAGCAACTGGGCAACGAACAGCTGATCCGCGAGGAGTACCGCGGCATCCGCCCGGCCCCCGGGTATCCGGCCTGCCCGGATCACACCGAGAAGGCGGCGCTGTGGAAGCTGCTGGACCCGGAGCAACTGGCCGGCATGGCTCTCACCGAGTCCTACGCCATGCACCCGGCCGCCGCGGTGGCCGGGTGGTATTTTTCGCATCCGGACGCGAGGTACCTGGCCGTTGGCCGCATTGATCGCGATCAGACTGAAGATTACGCGCGCCGCAAGCGCTGGTCGCTCGCCGAAGCGGAGCGCTGGCTGGCGCCCAATCTGGGGTACGAGCCGGAGCGCGTGCCGGTCGAGGTCGCGGCCGACGCGACGGCGATCGCTTGAGTTCCTACGGTCCGCCGCAGCCGCTCCCGGCGGCGCCGCAGCGGCGCGCCGTGGAAGCCCTGCGCAGTTTTTTTGGAGTCTTTCGCTACAGTCGCCACGCCATCCAGCTGGTCTGGGATACCAACCGCGCGCTGCTGTTCGCCGCGGCGGCGTTGACGCTGGTCGGCGGCCTGCTGCCGGCAGGCGTCGCCTGGGTGGGCGCGCAGATCGTCGACGCCGTGCTGCAGGCGATGCACTCGGCCGGCCACGACGTGCGCCACATGCTGCGCCTGGTCATGCTGGAAGGCGTGCTGGTGGGCGCGCTCTCGGGCGTGCAGCGCGGCCTGTCGCTGTGCCAGGCACTGCTGCGCGCGCAGCTTGGCCAGCGCGTCAACGTGATGATCCTCGAGAAGGCACTGACGCTGGAGCTGCGGCAATTCGAGGACTCCGAGTTCTACGACAAGCTGACGCGCGCACGGCGCGAGGCCTCGAGCCGGCCACTGAGCCTGGTGATGCGCACCTTCGGACTGGTGCAGAACGCGGTCTCGCTGCTGAGTTTCGCGGTGCTGCTGGTGCGATTTTCGCCATGGGCCGTGGTGGTGCTGCTGCTCGCCGGCGTCCCGGCCTTCATCGCCGAGACCAAGTTCTCCGGCGACGCGTTCCGGCTGTTCCGCTGGCGCTCACCCGAGACGCGCATGCAGATGTATCTCGAGACGGTGCTGGCGCGCGAGGATCACGTCAAGGAGGTGCGGCTCTTTGGCCTGGGTGGGCGCTTCCTGCAACGCTACCGCGACATTTTCGCGCGGCTCTACGGACAGGATCGCGCGCTGTCGATCCGGCGCGACGCCTGGGGATTCGTGCTGGGGCTGCTCGCGACCGTCACGCTCTATGGCGCCTACGCCTGGATCGCGCTGGCCGCGGTCGCCGGCGGCATCACGCTCGGGCAGATGACCATGTACCTGCTGCTGTTCCGCCAGGGGCAGGGCGCGGTCGCGGCGATGCTGGCCGCGGTGGGCGGCATGTACGAGGACAACCTGTATCTGTCCACGTTGTACGAATACCTGGACACGCCGGTAACGCGCTCGGCCGGCAGTGCCCGGCGCGGCCCGCGGCCACACGAGGGCATTGCCTTCGAAAACGTGTCCTTCAGCTATCCGGGCGCCAGCGAGCCGACGCTGGTGGATATCTCGCTGCAGCTTCCGCCGGGCAGCTCGCTGGCGCTGGTCGGAGAGAACGGCTCGGGCAAGACCACGCTCATCAAGCTGCTGACGCGGTTGTACGAGCCCACGGCAGGGCGGATCCTGTTCGAGGGCCTGGATATCCGCGAGTGGGATGAGGCCGCGCTGCGCGAGCGGATCGGTGTCATTTTCCAGGATTTCGCCCGCTACCAGCTGCGCGTCGGCGAGAATGTCGGCGCCGGCGACGACGCGTACTTCGAGGACCAGGCGCGCTGGCGCGAAGCCGCGCAGAAAGGCCGTGCTGCGGCGTTCATCGCCGAGCTGCCGCAGGGCTACGAGACGCAGCTCGGCAAATGGTTTCGTGACGGCCGGGAACTGTCGGGCGGGCAGTGGCAGAAGATCGCGCTGTCGCGCGCCTTCATGCGCACCGGCGCCGACGTGCTGGTGCTCGACGAGCCCACGGCGGCGATGGATGCGCGCGCCGAAGCCGAAGTGTTCGAGCACTTCCGGCAGCTTGCGCGCGATCGCATCACGATCCTGATTTCACACCGCTTTTCCACGGTGCGCATGGCCGACCAGATCGCGGTGCTCGAGCGCGGCCGCATCATCGAGCGCGGCACCCACCAGGAGCTGACCGC
>JAYUZI010000181.1:0-5801 GCA_043751915.1 Gammaproteobacteria bacterium
CAGCACCCCGTCGACAAGTCGGTCGAGGGCCTGCGCGAGCAGCTGCGCCAGCAGATCGGCCCCGCGGAGGTGGTGGTGGCGCTCTCCAGCCTGTACGCCGCGCACCGCGATCTGCTGGTGTTCCAGCTGCACTACGCCAAGGCGAGTGACAAGCCGGTCGTGCTGCTGCCGGGTTTCGGCCGCGAAGTGGTGTTGCCGCGCGATGTGACCGAACTCGCGGACCTGCGCGTGGGCTGGGATGAGCGGGCGTTGGTGGATGCGATCCGGCGTCAGGCGCGCCACGAAGAAACGACGCGCTGGGACACGATCGAATTCAAGATCGAGTAAGGCTCAGGAGTCGCGGGCGCGCTTCGCGCGGGCGTTGCCCTGGTTGCCGCCTTCAAGCGCCAGCAGCGCTGCCAGGGGTGCCAGCGGTGGCGCGGCGCGGGCCGGGTCGCCGATGCGTGCGGGCACCTTGAGCGCTTCGGTCTGGTTCTGCATCGCCAGCCCGTAAAGGCGGATGATCATTGCGGCGTAGCGCTGCGCCTCGTCGTTCGAGAATTTGCGCACCGAAGCGCGCACCACGTTATCGCCGGGCAATGCGCGCGCGGTGTGCATGGCCTTCGACAGTTCTGTAAAATCCTGCTGCGCTTCCAGAGGCAGATCCGGCGCGTCGATGCCTTCCAGGTGATCGCAGCAGGCGGCGCTCAGGCGATCCTTGAGCGAGCCATGGGCTGTCAAGGCGATGACCGCGGCTTCAAGTTGATCAGCGAGCGAGTCGTTCAAGGATTCATCCTCAAGGGTCAAACTTCCTGGGTAACTGCTGTTGCAGGCGTAACTTCAGGTGTTGCCTTAATTGTTCTTAATATCTAAAGGCTTGTGTATCAGGCGTGTAGCGTGAGCATATCGCGTGACGCCTTCGGTTATCAACGCATCATTTCTGAGTCGACGTCGCGGCTTTCAGCGCTCAATTCGGGTCTATTTCATTATGAAACAGCAGGGTATGGATATTATCTCATGTTTTATATAGCGTAGAGGTTGAGGGGTTTACGGTGGAGCCTGGGTAGCCGGCTGATATCATTGGCGATTCAGATCAAGGCAAACAGGGAACATGGTCGAAACCTGGCGCGGAATCTATCCCATCACCAGCTTCGTGCTCGAAGCGCTGGGCCGCAAGCGCGACGCCAGCGCCGATGCAACGCTGTCTGCCGATGAGCAGATCCTGCTCACGGTGGTCGAGTTCTGGGGTGCCGCCGCGCACGGTACACTGCAGGAACATCTGCGGCCCAACGTGCGCGGGAACCTCGCAGAGGCGCAACGCGCCTTCGCTACCCTCGGTGCGGTGCGCGTGGTGAGCTTGCTGCGGGTCGCCGGTGAAGAGCTGGCCGAGGGCCCAATGCGCCAGTCGGAAACCGCCGTCATCGATCAGCTCGATGAGCGGCTCGCACGCACCGATGATGACATTGAACACCTGATCGCCAGCTATGCGGGCGATATCGATCATTCAACGGCAAGCGCATTCGCGCAATGAGCTCGCCGACGGGTGCTGATCGGGTGCCGGCGCGGCGCTTCGATGCCGCTGGCATTGCGCGCGTTGATCAGCGCGCGATTCTGGTCCTGGCCATGCCACTGATCGCCAACAGCGCGGTACAACTGGTATTGAGCCTTACCGATGTCTGGTTCATCGGCCGGATCTCCACTCAGGCGCTGGCGGCGGTGAGCGCGGTGCATTGGCTGGCGATTGTCGTCCTCATGGTGCTCTCTGGCGTGGGCATGGCGGTCCAGACGGTGGTAGCCCAGGCCCATGGCGCCAGGCGGCAGGCGCGGGCCGCCCAGGCGGTCTGGATCGCGCTGTGGGCGTTGCTGCTGTCCACGCCGCTGTTCCTCGCGGTAGGGCTGTCAATCCGCGGCCTGCTCGCGCCCTTCGGGCTGCCACCGGCCATCGTCGATCTGGCTGCCGCATTCTGGCTGCCGCGGGTCGGCGGTTCGTGCTTTGGCGCCGGCGTCTGGGCGCTGCTGGGGTTTTTCAATGGCATCGGCCGACCGCGGGTCACGTTGCTGGTCACCGCGGTCATGGCCGTGACGAACGCGATCTTCAACGAGATCTTCATTTTTCACTGGCATCTGGGCGTGGCGGGTTCGGGGCTGGCCACCATGGTGGCGCAAGCCTGCGGACTTGTAATCGCAATGGCCGCTTTCCTGCGGGGCCATTACCGGCATGGTTACCGTACGCACCTCACCTGGGTGCCCAATCTGCGGCGCATCTGGGCGCAGCTGCGCATTGGCTTTCCCATGGGCCTGCTGATGGCCGCGGACCTTATCGGCTTCTCGCTGTTCCAGATCATGCAGGTCAAGCTCGGCGAAGTGGAGGGCGCCGCCTCGCAGGTGGTGATGATCATGACGGCGGTCGCCTACCTGCCCGGGGTCGGCATCGCCCTGGCCGGAACGACACTTGTGGGGCAGTCCATCGGTGCCGGCGATCGTGACTGGGCCTATCTGCTTGGGAATCGCGTGATCATGATGACTGCGCTGTACATGGGCGGCATGGGGCTGCTGCTGGCGCTCGCCGGTCCGTGGCTGCTGCCGCTGTTCGTCGGAGTAACCGGTGCGTCCACCACCGCGGTCATCGCGCTGGGCACGCAGCTGTTGTGGATCGCAGCGGCCTATCAGTTTTTCGATGGCCTGAACCTCGCAAGCGGCCTGTGCCTGCGCGGCGCCGGCGATGCGCTGGTGCCGGCGAGCCTGGTGATCGCATTGTCCTGGCTGGTATTCGTGCCGCTGGCGCACATGACGAGCTTCGCGCCCGGCCAGGGCTGGGTCGCTTTCCTGCCGCAATGGGGCTTGGGGGCGCGCGGTGGCTGGTGCAGCGTCGTTTTTTACACGATGCTGGTGGGCACGGCGCTGGTGGCGCGCTGGCGCTCGCGTGCCTGGCAAGGGCTTACAATCTAGACGCCATGCACATCGCCATCTTCACCACCGGCGGCACCATCGACAAGGTGTACTTCGACGCCAAGGGCAATTACCACGTCGGCGCGCCGATGGTGCGCGAACTCCTGGTCCATGCCCGCCTCGTGGAAATGCCGGAAATCACTGAGCTGCTGCGCAAGGACAGCCTTGAGATGACGGACGACGACCGGCAGGCCATCCGTGCGGCCGTTGCGGGTTGCGCCGCGGCCCGGGTCCTGATCACCCATGGTACGGATACCATGGTGGCCACCGCCCGCGCACTTACCGGGATCGCCGGCAAGACCATCGTGCTGACCGGCGCCCTGCAGCCCGGGCGTTTCAGCGACAGCGATGCGGCCTTCAACCTCGGGCTGGCCTTCGGCGCCGTCCAATTATGTTCAGCGGGCGTCTACGTGGTGGCCAACGGCACGGTGTTTCCGGCGGATCGGGTGCGCAAGAATCTGGAATTGAACCGTTTTGAGCCGCTATAGCAGGGATTTGCGCGATAACGCGGGCGTGATTGTGATCTGGCGACCCGGGTCACAGACCGCGCGCATGCGGCGCGCTAATTTCCTGACTTATGTCCCTGCCCACCCCGTCGGTATCGCTCAAGTCCCTTCGTTCCCCCATGCAGGCCAGCACCTGCGGGCAACGCATCGTTGCTTCGCTGCCGCTGCTGTGGGCCAAATGGGTGTCGCTGCACGATGCGACGGGCAAAATTTACTGGCAGCAAGGCGAGGTGCTCGGGCCGGCCGAGCGCGAGGCGATTCGCGTGGCGGTCGAGAGTTTCGTGGGCCAGGGCGCGCCGTCGCGCGTCAATCACCCGCTGCAACGCGACCGCACGGCCCTGCTGCTGCGCGCGGAGGATGACTTCCATCCCTTCCTCGGCTTCGTGATGCTGGTGGTCGATGACCGGTGGCTGCGCGGCAAGGGCCCCGCGGCCCCCGACCTGCCGATTCCAGTGGTTCGCGCGGTGCGTGAGTGGGGCGCCACGCTGGGTTGCGGCGCACAGGGACCCACCCTGGAAAGCACTGCTTCGACCGCCGAGATGCGGGCGCCGCAGATGGTTTCGCTGCTCGAGGGCAGCCCCAGGGTCGACGACGCAGCCGCTGATCGCTATCTCGAGAAACTCCAGGCTTTTTCCATGGAGCTGCATGCGCAGCACCTGACGCCGGTCCAGGCGGGGACCCGCATACGGCGCTATGAAATCCTGATGCGTGCCGCGGGAAATCCAGTATCGGATTCCGCTCCGCAGGAGCTCATCAAGGGCGCGGAAGCGCTGGGACTGGGCGCGGTGCTCGACCGGCGCGTGGTCGGAGAGCTGCTGGTCTGGCTGGCGCAGCGCTCGGAAATCTGGTCGGGCGAGCCGGCGCAGTTTTCGGTGAACCTGACCACGGGTTCGCTTGGAGACAGCAATTTCCTGACGTTCGTACGCCTGTGCCTGGAAAAGGCGCAATTGCCTCGCGGACTGATCGCTTTCGAGGCGCAACATGAATTTTGCCGCCGCGAGCCGCAGTATTTTGCGCACCTTGCCGCACAACTCGAGCGTGCGGGTGCCGGCGTGGTGATCGACAATTTCGTGCTCAGCGACACCGGCATCGACCTGTTGCTGCAGCCGGGTGTGCGGCTGATCAAGCTCGACCCGCAACTCACCCACGACCTCGTGAACGATCGCGGCCATCAGGCGCGGGTCGCGGCGATCGCCCAGGCGGCACGCGTCGCCGGAGTCCACGTGGTGGCCAAGAACGTCGAATGCGAGCAATCCCACGCGCTGCTCCAGGCCCTGGGCGTCGATTTCATGCAGGGTTACAGCACCAGCGCGCCGGCGCCGCTGCAGGCCATCGACGCGCAGCGTGAGCTGCGCGTCGAGCGCCAGATCGTCGATCCCCACTACGGTGAAGAAGCGGCGCCAGCGGAACCCCGGTTCGCTGCCACCGGTTAGACTCCGGGAGTGACAACCAGCCACCAACCGGGTCCGGGGACCGCAGAACGGCGGGTGCTCGGTGACCGCCGCTCGCAGACCATGCGCGCCGTGGTGGCGGGCGGCTGGCATGCCCGCCGCCGCGATCCGCGGCGGGGCGACGCCGTCCGACCGGGCTCCATCGATTGGCACGCGCCGCAGTGGTTTGCCGCCGCGCTCATCGTGCTGCTGCTGTCGATGGCAGATACTTTCCTGACACTGGTGCTGGTCCAGCACGGAGCGATCGAGGTCAATCCGCTCATGGCGCCGCTGGTGGTTGGCGGCGGCCGCAGCTTCGCTTTTCTCAAGCTCGCGCTCACGGCTGCGGCGGTGGCGATCCTGGTGACGTTGACGCGCGTGCCGGCCTTTGGCCGGCTGCTGGCCGGGCCGATCCTGGTCGGCACGGCATTTCTCTACGCTTTGCTGATCAGCTACGAGCTGTGGCTGGTCGAAAACTTCATTTCCTGACCTCTACTGTCAAATCCCCAATGCCCTGGCGAGTCAGGCTGCGGTAGTCTGGATGCGGAACTTGAGGGGACGCAGCCGGGTCTTATTGTTCAATGAGCCAGGGAACCAAGAACGAGCTTGTTGCCGCCCATCTGGAGCGCGTGCCCTGGTGGCGTGCGGCCTTTGGGCGACTGGGCAACGGCAGGCACCGTCGCCACCAGGAGACGCTCGACCGCCTGGCGGAGCAGGACGTTACCGACACGATCGCAGAAGCCGACGTGAACTCCTGGCTCGCGATGCTCGAAGGCGAAACCCGGCGCCAGTCGGGCCGGCCCCAGGATCGATAGTCCCGCCTGCCGGGCTGCGCTTCCTAGGGCCTATTAACACTATCTGAGCGCTTCAACGACGAGAGCAAAATAGATAAATGCGATGAAGACGAGATCAAGTTTGTCGAATCGACTGAAGATAC
>JAYUZI010000182.1:0-4182 GCA_043751915.1 Gammaproteobacteria bacterium
TCATGCGCAGGTCGCGCAGCACCGCGCGCGCGGCGTTCGCACCGGGCGCACCCATCACCCCGCCGCCGGGGTGCGTGCTCGAGCCGCACAGGTACAGGCCGCGGAGCGGCGTGCGGTATTGCGCATAGCCGGGGATGGGCCGATTGAACAGCAATTGATCGAAGGTCAGTTCACCCTGGAAGATATTGCCTTCGGTAAGTCCTACTTCGTTTTCAAGATCAAAGGGCGTGCGCACCTCGGCGTGCAGGATCAGGCTCTTGAAATTGGGACTGTGCCGCGCGATGGTGTCGATGACGGTATCGCCGAAGGCCTTGCGCTTCGTGTCATCCCAGGGGCCGCTGGCGAGCTGGTACGGGCAGTACTGCACAAACACCGACATGTAGTGCTTACCGTCGGGCGCCATGGTCGGATCGATCTGCGAGGGAATCAGCATGTCGATGTATGGGGCCCGCGACCAGGTGCCGTCTTTCCAGTCGTCGTAGGCGCGCTCCATCATCTCGATGGTATCGGTGACGTGCATGTCGCCGCGGAGGCTGGGCGACCCGGCGGGAATCGCCGGGAACACCGGCAGCCCATCGAGTGCGATGTTGAGCTTGCCGGACGAGCCGCGGATCTTGAAATTGCGCACCTGACGCAGGAACTGCTCGGGCAGCTCGCCGCTGTCGAGCGTTTCGAGGAAGGTCCGCTTGACGTCCATGTTGGAGAGCACCAGCCCGGCGTGGATTTCCTCGCCGTCAGCCAGCGCGACACCGATGCTGCGCCCGTTGCGCACCAGGATCCGCTCGACGCCGGCGCTGGTACGGATGGTCCCGCCACTGGCCTCGAGCGAGGCCGCCAGCGCCCTGGTCACGGCGCCCATGCCGCCGCGCGCGAATCCCCAGGCGCCAACCGTGTCGTCGATATCGCCCATGTAGTGGTGCAGCAGCACGTAGGCAGTGCCGGGCGAGCGGGGACCAAGGGCGGTGCCGATGATCGCGCTCCCCGCCATGTGCGCCTTGACGATCTCGCTCTCGAAATACTCGTCGAGGAAATCAGCGGCGCTCATGGTCCAGAACCGCAGCGTGTCGTACATGCGTTCTTCACCCAGGCGGTCGAAATGGCCGCCGAGGTACAGCAGTTCGCGGATGTCGCGCGGCTTGAACGAGGTCGGATCGGGCGGCTCGCGCATCAGGAACGGCTTGATGAACTTGCACTGGCGGATCACGTCGCGCGTGTAACTGTCGTAGGCCTCGGCGTCGCGCTTCGAGTGCCGGGCGATGTCCCGCCGCAGCGCGTCGTGGTTGTCGTAGAGCGCCAGATGCCCACCGTCGCGCATCATGGTGCAGCCGCCATCGTACGGGATGATCTGCAGGCCGAAGCGCGGCAGCTCCAGCGCGCGCATGATCTCGGGCCGCAGCAGGCTGCACACGTATGAGCAGTTCGAATAGGTGAAGTCCTGGTACAGTTTGCGGCTCACCGCCGCGCCGCCGACATACGGATTGCGCTCGAGCACCTGCACCTTGAGCCCGGCGCGCGCCAGGTAACAGGCGGCGACCAGGCCATTGTGGCCGGCGCCGATGACGAGTACATCCAGCTTGTCGCGGACCCGGGCCATCGGCTGGCGGCCTGGGCCTATGCGCCGTGCGCGCCGTGCGCCGCGGCCGGGGTAACCTCGGGGTTGCGCAACGTAGCGTCCACGGCACGTTCGAACCCGCGCATCGTGTCGGCAAAGCAGGAGTCATCGTGCGCGGCGCTGATGAACCAGGGTTCCCGCGAATCCGGTTCGCACAGGATCAGCTCATCGTGCAGCACTTTGGCCATGGCGTCGTAGAAGGAATAATCGCTGCCCTTCCAGTCGCGATAGTTGCGGGGCGGATCCTGCGCGAAATACAGCCCCATCATCGAGGGATGCCCGACAAAACTGTGTGGGATGCCGCGGGCAGTCAGCACCGCGTGCATGCCATTGCGCAGCCGCGTGCCGTACGCGGCGATTCGCTCGAGCGCGTCCGTCTCGTCGAGTATCTCCAAGCATTTTTCCGCGGCTGCCATCGAGACCGAGTGCGCGGTGTAGGTGCCGCCGTGCGCCACGCCCTTGCCGAGCTTGCGCATGATGTCCTCGCGCCCGGCCAGCACCGATATTGGATAACCGTTGGCGACCGCCTTGGCGAAGGTGCACAGGTCGGCCTTGACGCCGTAGAGCTGCTGGACGCCGCCGCGTGCCACACGGAACCCGGTCTTTACCTCGTCGATCAGCAGCACGGTGCCGTACTTGTCGCACAGGCTCCGCGCGGCTTGCAGGTACTCGGGATCTGCGGCAATCCCCAGGCAATTGCCCATGATGGCTTCGATGAGCAGGCAGGCGATGCGGCCGGCAGTGCGTTTGAAGACGTCTTCAAGCTGGTTGGCGTCGTTGGCCTGCACGAAATGCGCAAAGCCACGCAGTCCCAGCGGTATGCCTTCGCTGTAAGGATGCACCTGCGGGTCACCAACCTGGCTCCATTTTTCCATGGGCGTGTACCACATGGCGGCGTCGAACAGACCGTGGTAGCTGCCCTCGAGGATGATGTACTCGTCCCGACCGGTGAAGGCGCGCGCCAGGCGGAGACCGGCCATGACGGCCTCGGTACCCGAATTGGAAAATCGCACCAGCTCAGCCGCCGGCACCATCTTGTGAATACGCTCCGCTACCCGGTATTCACGTTCGGTGGATAGCGCAAAGACGCCGCCGACTTCCATGCCTTCGCGAGCTGCCGCGTCGACGCGTGGATCGGCGTAGCCGAGGATGGCCGGCCCATACCCCAGGCGATAGTCGACGTACACGTTGTCGTCGAGGTCCGTGATGCGTGCACCGCGCCCCTGCTTGACGTAGATGGTGCGGTCTTCGCCCCAGTAGCGGAAATTGGAGGCAACGCCCAGCGGCAGGCGGGTCAGCGCCTTCTTGAAATGAGCGTTGCTCTTGGTCAGCTTTCGGGCCATGACGGCCTCCTTGGTAATAAATGCCGGCAGCGGCGCTGGGCGTGCATACGCTACCGCGCTCGCGATCCAGTTAACTATATGACCATATACACGTTTGTTTGAGAAGCGTTGAATCTGAAAACTGCCGCCGCGGCGCCTTCAGGGTTCGGGTGAGAAATAATCGACATATAAGTCTTATCTCCTTGATTTATTAATAGGTGTATTGATGCCAATGTGATCCTGGCCTGGAATTTGCCAACCACGCAGTCGCCAGCGTAAATTGTACGGATATATAATTCTGACTCCGGAGGGCGCCGTGATGAAAACTTCCACCGCTGCATTGGATCGGCCTGAACCCGACACTGCGCCGCACGCCCTGCCGGCCTGGGTGTATTCCCACCCGGAAATGACCCGCCTGGAAATCGAGCGCATTCTGCTGCCCAGCTGGCAGATCGTCACGCATGTCAGCGCGCTGAAGAAGAGCGGTGATTTTGCCACGCTTGATATCGGGCCCGAAAGCATCTTCGTCATTCGTGACCGCGAAGGCGTGATCCGCGGGTTTCACAATGTCTGCCGGCATCGCGGTGCACGCCTGGTCGACGGCCAGGGCACCTGTCCCACTTCGGTTACCTGCCCCTATCATGGCTGGTCGTACCGGCACGATGGCACGCTGATGGGCATGCCGGTGCGCGAGAGTTTCCCGGACCTCGATCGCGCGCAAAACGGCTTGCGCCCTATCAAGGTGGATGTAGCCTTCGGGTTCGTGTTCGTTGCGCTGGCTGGCAATCCACAGCCGGTCAGGGAAATGTGGGGTGCGCTGGGCGACGAGCTGGCGCCGTACCGCTTCGAAGAGATGGAGGCACTCACGCCGATCAGCGTCGAGCACTGGAATGTCGACTGGAAGATCGTGATGGACAATTACCTGGAGTCGTACCACGTGCCGATCGGACACCCGGGCCTCAACCGGATGTTCACACCCGACTACGAGGATCAAAAAGGCGTGCCGGGTGTAGCGCGTGGCACCGGCTGGTTTCGCGAACAGCTGTCGCCCAAATGGTCGGAGCGTACCTACCAGAAAATGATCGGCGGCATCACCCAGCACCTGCCGGAGCCGAACCGCCGCTGCTGGCGCTTCTACAGCATGCTGCCCAACCTCGGGATCGACGTCACGCCAGACCAGATGGATTTCTTCCAGATCCTGCCCAATGGTCCGGGCAAGGCCATCATCCGCGGCGCCTTGTACGGGCT
>JAYUZI010000183.1:0-2998 GCA_043751915.1 Gammaproteobacteria bacterium
GCAAGCGTGTCGTCGTTGCTCATCACGGCGCTGTTGTGCGCACCCAGTGCCACCACGCAGGCGCCGGTAAGCGTCGCCACGTCGATCACCAGGCGCGGCTTGAAGCGGCGGCTGTAGGTCAGCGCGTCGCACAGGATCAGGCGTCCCTCGGCGTCGGTGTTGAGGATCTCGATCGTCTGGCCGGACATCGAGGTGACGATGTCGCCGGGCTTGGTGGCCTTGCCGCTGGGCATGTTCTCGCAGGCCGCGACGATGCCGACCACGTTGATGGGCGCGCCGAGCACCGCCAGCGCCTTCAGCGCCCCCAGCACCGAGGCCGCGCCGGTCATGTCGAACTTCATCTCGTCCATGCCCGGCGGGTCCTTCAGCGAGATGCCGCCGGAGTCGAACGTCACGCCCTTGCCGACCAGCGCCACTGGTGCCTCGGAGGCCTTGGCGCCGCGGTACTCGACGACGATCAGCCGCGCCGGCTCCTCGGTACCGCGGGTCACTGACAGCAGCGAGCCCATGCCGAGGCGCTTCATCTCGCGCTCGCCCAGGATCCTGGTGCGCAGCGCGCGGTGCGTGCGCGCAAGGCCGGTCGCGAACCTGGCGAGGTAGCTTGGCGTGCAGACGTTGGCGGGCAGGTTGGCCAGATCGCGCGTGACGGCGCTGCCGGCGGCGATCGCGGCGCCGTGCTCGAGGCCGCGCTTGGCCGCGGCCAGATCGCCCCGCTCGGCGACCAGTACGCGCACCGCGGCAAGCTTCGGGGCGGCGGGCTTTCTGGCCGACTTCATCGCCGGCACCTGGTAGCGCGCCTGGCCGAAAGTCTCGGCGACGTAGCGGGCGCGATAATAAGCGTCGACCTCCGGGACCGCGTGGCTGGCAAGCATCACCAGCGCGTCGCGGGCGCCGCACTTGAGCAGCGCCTGCGCGCCGGCGACCAGCGCGCGGCGATAGTTGCGCCGCGACCAGGACTTCTGGCTGCCCAGGCCCACCAGCAGCACCCGTGCGGCCGGGCCTGCGCCCAGTGCCGGCAGCAACAGTGTCTCGCCCAGGCGGCCGCCGAAGTCGCCGCCGTCGATCACCCGCTGCAACCTGCCGCCGAGCGCGCGGTCCAGCTCGAGCGCGGCACCGGCAAGATCGCCGCGCTCGTGGGCCCCGATTACCGCGCAATCGGTGCGCGCACGACGCCTGCCGCCAGTCTCTGCTTGAAACTCCATCGACCTCTCCATGGCGCAGCGGCGTCGGTCCCGCAAGGCCTGCAGGACCCGTCGCCCTTCTAAGCGCGCTGCTTTGGGTTTAACTTACGGGGCGCGGCGGTGCTCGCCGCCGCTCTCGCCCCTGGGGTGAGAGTGTACTTCAAGGGCTTGCCGGCGCGAGCGGGTCGCGGACCCGGCGAGCCAAAAAATCGGAGGCCGGGTGCGGACGCTCGATCGCTACGTGCTGCGCGAAGTGGCTCAGTCCTGGCTCGCCGTGACCGGGATCCTGTTCGCCATCCTGGTCAGCAACCAGCTGGCCCAGGTCCTCGGCCAGGCCGCCGAGCGCGGCTATCCGCGCGCCGTGATCCTGCGGCTGATCGGCCTGATGTCGATCCAGAACGGCACGCTGCTGGTGCCGGTCGGCCTGCTGCTGGGCATAGTGCTGGCGCTTGGGCGCCTCTATCACGAGAGCGAAATGGCAGCGCTGCGGGCCTGTGGGGTCGGGCCCGGCGCCCTGCTGCGGCCGATCGGGCTGTTGACGCTCGCGGTCACGGCGGTGGTGGCGTGGCTGGTGCTCGACACCGCGCCGCGCGCCTTCGAACGCGCCCAGGAGATCCGCACCGAGGCGCTGAAGACGGCCGAATTCGGCATGCTGGAGCCGGGCAAGTTCCATACCTTCGCGCGCGGCGCCGCCGTGCTCTACGCCGAGTCCAGCGACCCCGACGGCACCCTGCATCGCGTCTTCCTGCAGCGGCGCGATGCCGACCGCGTCGAGATCGTGCTGGCGGAGCGGGCGCGCCACGTGATCAGCGAGGACGGGGCGCTGCATACGCTGGTGCTCTACGACGGCGAGCGCTTCGAGGGGACCCCGGGGCTCGCCCAGACGCGCCGTGTGCGTTTCGCCGAGCACGGCATCCCGGTACGGGTGAGCGAGCAGGCCACCGGCCCGCCGCGGGTCGAGAGCCGCGGCTCGTGGGAGCTGCTGACCGACCCCGACCGCAACGCACAGGCGGAGATCCAGTGGCGCTTGTCGGTACCGGTGATGGTGCTGATCCTGGCGTTCTTCGCGGTGCCGCTGTCGCAGCTGCAGCCGCGGCAGGGACGCTATGCGCGTGTCGGCGTCGTGATCCTGGTCTACTTCATCTATTCGAATCTGCTGTCGGCGGCGCGCACCTGGCTCGAGAAGGGCAGCTCGCCAGCGGCGGTCGGCCTTTGGTGGCCGCACGCACTGGTGCTGCTGGTGGCGCTGTGGCTGTGGTGGCGCCATTCACCGCCGCGG
This sequence comes from Gammaproteobacteria bacterium, assembly GCA_043751915.1. Classification (GTDB taxonomy): domain Bacteria; phylum Pseudomonadota; class Gammaproteobacteria; order Steroidobacterales; family Steroidobacteraceae; genus FEN-1191. The sequence continues at coordinate 2,461 of JAYUZI010000183.1, forward strand.
TGGGCGACGCGATGAGGCTGCTCGACCGCTACCTGATCGGCCAGGTGCTCTGGTTCACGATGCTGGTGGCCGCGGCACTGGTGACGCTCGCGGCGCTGTTCTCGTTCATAGAGCAGCAGAGCGACGTCGGCGTGGGCTCGTTCGGCATGCTCGACGCCTTCGTCGTGACGCTGCTGCTGGTGCCCAAGCAGGCCTTCCAGCTGCTGCCGATCGCCGCCCTGATCGGCTCGCTGCTGGGTCTGGGCAACCTCGCGCGGGGCAGCGAGCTGATCGTCATCCGCGCCGCCGGCGTCTCGGTCGCGCGCGTGGCGCTGGCGGTTGCCATGGCCGGCGCCGTGCTGGTGGTGATCGGCGCGATGCTGGGCGAGCTGCTGGCGCCGCCGCTGGAGTCGTTCGCGCGCGAGGTCAAGACCAGCGGCAAGTATTCCAACTTCAATTACGCCGGGCACGCCGGCATCTGGCTCAAGGACGGTGCGCGCATCGTCAGCATCGATCAGCAATCCGCCGACAACCTGTACGGCGGCATCTACGTCTACAG
>JAYUZI010000184.1:0-13853 GCA_043751915.1 Gammaproteobacteria bacterium
CTGACGGTGACGCCAACGCCGGTCTCGCGCGACGGGGAGCGCAGCGTGCCCGCTCCCACAGCGGGCGATCTGTTGATCACGCGAGCGGCACTGCTGCAGTCGTGGCCGGCGGCTCTCCCCTACGCGCCGCGCGCACTCGTCGTACGCACCCGCCCCAATTCTCCGGACAAGCGCCGGCGCGATTACCAGGTGCAGCCAGCGCCGTTTCTATCGCTGCCGGCAGCGGCGCTGCTGGTCGAACGCGGCATCGAGCACCTGGTGCTCGACGTGCCCTCCGCCGATCGTGCTTCCGACCAGGGTTTGCTGACTGCGCACCGCGAATTCTTTGGGCTGCCAGCCGGTGAAACGGCGCTCGTCGCCGTGCGCCGCCCGCAATGCACGATCACGGAGCTGGCCTATGTGGACGACGCAGTGCCCGACGGCGCCTACCTGCTGAGCCTGCAGATTCCCTCGCTGGGCGGCGATGCCGTGCCTTCGCGACCGTTGTTGTACGCGGTGCGCGCGCAATGAGCGGTCCGGCACCGCTGGACGCCGCCCGCGAGCGGGCACTGGCGCTCGATCGTGGCGATGAGCTGCAATCATTCCGTGCGCAGTTCTCGATGCCGCGCAACGCGGCGGGCGAAGAACTCACCTACCTATGCGGCAACTCGCTCGGACTCGCACCGCTGGCGGCCCGCGCACGGGTGCTCGAGGAACTCGATGACTGGGAACGACTCGGCGTCCAGGGTCATGAACAGGGCGGGCGCGCCTGGGTCGGCTACGCCGAACGCCTGGCGCCGCCGCTGGCACAGCTTGCCGGCGCGCTGCCGGGCGAAGTCGTGGCGATGAATTCCCTCACCGTCAACCTGCACCTGCTATTGGCGAGTTTCTACCGGCCGACGGGCGCGCGATTCCGCATTCTCATCGAAGCCGGCGCCTTTCCGTCGGATCGCCATGTCGTTACCTCGCAGATCCGCTGGCACGGTTTGGATCCGGCCACGGCGCTCATCGAGCTGGCGCCGCGCCCGCACGAAGAGTTGCTGCGCGCCGAAGACATCGAGGCGTGCATTGGCGCCGCAGGCGACTCGCTGGCGCTGGTGCTGTGGCCCGGCGTGCAGTACCGCACGGGCCAGGCCTTCGAGCTGGCGCCAATCGCGCGCACTGCGCACCGGGTGGGTGCGCCGGTGGGTTTCGATCTCGCCCATGGGATCGGCAATGTGCCGGTCGCGCTCCACGACTGCGGCGCCGATTTTGCCGCCTGGTGCAGCTACAAGTATCTCAATAGCGGTCCCGGCGCGATCGCCGGCGCCTTCGTGCATGAGCGGCACGGCCACGATGCGCGCCTGCCGCGGCTGTGCGGCTGGTGGGGGAGCAATCCGGCCACGCGCTTTCGTATGGGCAGCGAGTTCGAGCTGACCCCTGGCGCGGCCGGTTGGCAGTTGAGCAACCCGCCAATCCTGTCCGCGGCCCCGCTGTTCGCCGCGCTCGACCTGTTTGCCGCCGCCGGCATGGCGCGACTCCGTGTCAAATCACTCCAGCTCACGACCTTCCTGTACGAAACGCTGCTGGCCACTTGCGCCGCCGAAATCGACATCATCACGCCCGCCGATCCGCAGCAGCGTGGCTGCCAGCTGTCGGTGCGTGTCCGCGGCGGCAGCGAGCGGGCGCGGCGCGCATTTGCGGCGCTGGAACGGCGCGGCGTCATCGGCGACTGGCGCGAACCGGACACGATCCGCCTGGCCCCGGTGCCACTCTACAACAGCTATATGGATGCCTGGCGCGCAGCCCAACAGCTTGCGGCTGCGCTTCGCGACGGCGCCGTGCAGTCAGGATGAGCACGACCGATAACGGTGGCTCTGGACCGGTGACCATCGTCGGCGCCGGCCCAGTGGGCACACTGCTGGCGCTGCTCCTGGCGCGGGACGGCCGCCGTGTCAGGTTGATTGAGAAGCGCGCCGACCCGCGGCAGAGCGCTGACGAACGCGGTCGCTCGATCAACCTGGCGCTGGCGGCGCGCGGGCTCAGGGCGCTCGAACAGGCCAGCGTGCTCGGGCGCGTACGGCCGGAGCTGGTCGAGATGCGCGGCCGGCAATTGCACGACCTGCAGGGCCGCGGCCTACTGCTCCCGTACGGACAGCGTCCGGAGGAAGTGATTCACGCGGTCAGCCGCACACGACTCAATACGGCGCTGATCGAGGCCGCTGGCGAAGTGCCGCTCATCGAAATGCATTTTGCGCGGCGCGGGATCGATGTGGACCCGGATTCGGGCAGCGTGAATTGGCGCGACGCATCAGGTGGCGTTGTCAGCGCAGAACCCGCGGCGCTGGTGATTGCGGCCGACGGCGCCGGCTCCGCGCTGCGCAACGCGTTGCAGGATCGCGGCCTGCTTCAGGCCACCGATGATCCGCTCGCCCACGACTACAAGGAACTGCAGATTCCGGCGCTGGCCGGCGGCGACTGGACCTTCGAACCGCACGCGCTGCATATCTGGCCGCGCGGCGAGTTCATGCTCATCGCGCTGCCCAATCCCGACCATTCCTTTACGGCGACGCTGTTCATGCCGGCACTCGGCGCCACCAGCTTCGAATCACTCGGCACGCCGGCAGCGGCCCGCGCGTTCTTTGCCCGGGAATTCGCGGATGCCCTGGCGCTGATGCCGGATTTCGACGCGCAGTTCGCGCAACATCCGCAGGGGAAACTGGCCACGCTCTACTGCTGGCCCTGGCACGTGCGGCGCGTGCTGCTGATCGGCGACGCCGCGCACGCCATCGTGCCCTTCCACGGCCAGGGCCTCAACTGCGGCTTCGAAGACTGCGTGCTGCTCGCCGGCCTGCTTGCACGCCACACCGACAGCCAGGTTGCCTGCACCGAGTTCGAACACCAGCGCCGCCCCGACACCGACGCCATCGCCGCCATGGCGATCGAAAACTATCAGGAAATGCGCGCGACCGTGCTGGCACCGGATTTCGCGGCGCGCAAGCAGCTGGCACTCGACCTTGAGCGGCGTTTCCCGGGGCGGTTCATCCCGCGCTATTCGATGGTGATGTTCCACGCCGAGATTCCGTACTCCGAGGCACGGCGCCGCGGCACGTTGCAGCGCGGCGTGCTCGATGCGCTGCTCGCGGCCGGCGTCGGTGCCGATTCCGCGGTGGCCGCGCGGCTGATGGGCGAAGCCAACCAGTGATGGTCGAGGCCGGGGCACGAATCAAGGTGCACGTCCAACCCCGTGCCGCGCGTTCCGAGATCGTCGGCATGCATGGCGACGCGATCAAGATCCGGCTGGCCGCACCGCCCGTCGACAACGCCGCCAACCACGAGCTGGTGAAATTTCTGGCGGCACAGCTGGGATTGGGCCATCGTCAGCTACGCGTCGCTGCCGGACTGACCTCGCGAAGCAAGATCGTGGCGATCGAAGATCCGGAGGCACAGGCCATCGTTGCAGCGCTGGTTGCGGCCGTCACAGCTCGACCTGGGTCGCCAGTATGATGACTCGCCGGTCGGGCATGAGGAAGAAGTCGACAGCCTGGGTGCTGCGCCGCTGCATCCATGCGAAAAACCGCCGACGCAGGCCTTCGTAGCCACTTCGTGGGCGTGGCCGCACCAGATGCCAGCCCAGGAAGAACGAGCAGTCCAGGCCAAACAGCCCCAGGCCGCGCACGCGACATTGCTGCAGCGCTACGCTGACGTCCGGCGTCTCCATGAACCCGAAGCGCGCCGTGACCTTGAACACACCTTCCTGCAGTGTATCGATGCGCACGCGATCTTCCGGATCCTGGCGCGGCGTGCGCACGAATTCCATGTTCAGAAAGACGATGCGCTGGTGGGCCACGTGGTTATGTTCGAGATTGCGCAGGAATGCCGTCGGCACGTAATTGGGCTCGCTTACCAGGAACACGGCCGTACCGGGCACGCGTGTCGCGGCAGCCAGCAGCTGCGGCAGGTCCTTGAGCGGTACCGCGACTTCACGCAGTGCCGCCCGCAACAGCCGGCGACCGGAGCGCCAGGTCATGAATACGCCATAGAGGAGCGTCGCAAACAGCAACGGCACCCAGGCGCCCTGGGCGAATTTCGCCAGATTCGCCACGCTGTACATCAGATCTATGACCAGGAGCGGACCGAACACCAGGAGCACTTTCCACTTTGGCCAGCTCCATCGCGAGGAAGCCAGCACGATTCCCAGGATAGTCGTGACGCCCATGGTGCCGGAGACTGCAGCGCCATAGGCGCCGCCGAGTGCATCGGAGGAGCCGAATCCGACGACGAAAATGCACACGGCAACGAACACCAGGACGTTGACGATGGGCACGAAGATATGTCCGTGTTCATGTGCCGAGGTTTGCAGGATCCGCAGGCGCGGCAGCAGATCAAGCTGCACGGCCTGGCGCGTCACCGAGAACGCCCCGGTAATGGTCGCCTGCGAGGCGATGATCGCTGCGAGCGTCGCCAGCACCACCATCCATGGCAGCGCTGCTGCCGGCACCAGGGCGAACAGCGGCTTGTGGGCTGCGGTCGCATTGCCAAGCACCAGCGCCCCCTGCCCGAAGTAACTGAGCAGGAGCGCTGGCCACACGACGCAAAACCACGCCATTCTCACCGGCCCCTTGCCGAAGGAACCCATGTCGGCATACAACGCCTCGCCGCCGGTGACGGTCAGGAATACACCACCGAGGATGGCGAGCGACACGGCCTGGTGCGAGCGCAACAATTCGACGCCGTACACGGGATTGAGCGCGGCCAGCACTTGCGGGTTTCGGATGATCGACTGGGCGCCGGTGTACGCCAACACCGCAAACCACAGCACCATGACCGGCCCGAACAATCGGCCGACCCGCTCCGTGCCCCGGCTCTGGATCGCAAACAGCACCGCAATGATCAGCAGCGTCACCGGCACCACGGCATGCGTCAGGCCGGGGCTGAGCAGCTCGAGGCCTTCGACCGCTCCCAGCACGGAAATCGCCGGGGTAATGAGCGCATCACAGTAGAACAGCGCGGCTCCCATTACCGCGAGTGCAATGATCGCCCGACCCCAGCGCGGCGTATCCTCGAGGCGCCGCTGCACCAGCGCGAACAGCGAGAGGATACCGCCTTCGCCTTCATTGTCGGCACGCATGAACAGCATCACGTACTTGAGCGTGACGATGGTCAGCAAGCTCCAGAACATCAGCGACAAAATGCCGAGTAGCGCCGCCGGCGAGTGCGAATCCGCACCGGTCGCAGTCATTGATTGTTCGAGCGCATACAGGGGACTGGTGCCGATATCGCCATAGACAATGCCAATGGCGCCAAGCGTGGCGCCGGCGGACAGGCGCTTGCGATTCATGGAGGTTCGACTCCTGCTGCCACCAGGGAGATGCGCTCGAAGGTCAGGTACGTCATCGGCCAGGAATGCCGATCGTCAGCAGAGCGCTCAAAGCGCGAGCGCTCCCGCCACTGGGCCGCGTCGAAGGTGGGGAAATACACGTCGCCATCGATTGTAGCATGCACACGCGTCAGCTCCAGGTGTGTGGCCAGCGGCAGAGCCTGCTGGTAAACCGCGGCGCCGCCAATCACGCAAAGTTCCGCGGCCGAGTCGCACAACTCAATCGCCGCTGACAGGTCGGCTACCGTTTCGACCGCGGCTGTCGATGCGAGCCGACTGCGGGTCATCACCAGGTTGCGCCGACCAGGAAGCGGCCGGCCAATCGACTCGAAGGTGCGCCGGCCCATCAGGATCGGGCGGCCCATCGTCAGTGACTTGAAGCGCCGCAGGTCATCGGGCAGATGCCATGGCAGCCCGCCGGCACGGCCGATCACCCCATTGTCGGCCAGCGCGACAATGAGCGTTATCTTCAAAGCTCGACCTGGGTCGCCAAGATGATGACGCGCTTGTCAGGCATGCGAAAGAATTCCACGGCCTGGGTGCTACGCCGCTGCATCCAGGCAAACAGCCGGCGGCGCGCGCCCTCGTAGCCGCCGCGAGGCCGTGGCCGGACCAGATGCCAGCCGAGGAAGAACGAACAATCCTGGCCGAAGAGCTTCAGGCCGCGCACCCGGCATTGCTTGAGCGCCGCGCTGACATCCGGCGTCTCCATGAACCCGAAGCGCGCGGTGACCAGAAACACGTTGTCCTGCAACGTCGCAATGCGCACCCGGTCGTTCGGATCCTGGCGCGGCGTGCGGACGAATTCCATGTTGAGAAACACCACGCGTTCGTGCACCACATGATAGTGCTCAATGCTGCGCAACAGCGCCGTCGGCACGAAGCGCGGCTCGCTCGCCAGGAAGATGGCCGTGCCGGGCACGCGCGTTGCGGCCGCAAACAGCCGCGGCAATTCCTTGAGCGGCACGGCCAGTTCACGCAGGGCGGCGTGCATTAACCGGCGCCCGGAGCGCCAGGTCATGAATACACCGAACAGCAGCGTCGCCAGCAGCAGCGGCAGCCAGGCGCCTTGCGCAAATTTCGCCAGGTTCGCCACGCTGTACATCAGGTCGAAAACCAGCAGCGCGCCGCAAGTGAGAACCACCCTGACAATTGACCAGCCCCAACGCGAGGCAGCCAGCACCATGATTAAAATGGTGTCGATGCTCATAGTGCAGGCAACTGCCGCGCCATAAGTGCCGCCCAGCGCATCCGAGGAGCCAAACCCAATGACAAAGACGCACACCGCGATGAATACCAGGGCATTCACCACTGGCACGAACACTTGGGCATGCTCATGCGCCGAGGTCTGCAGTATCCGCAGGCGCGGCAGCAGATCGAGCTGCACGGCCTGGCGCGTCACGGAGAAAGCACCGGTAATGGTCGCCTGCGAAGCGATGATGGCGGCGGCGGTTGCCAGCAGCACCATCCAGGGCAGCACGCCCTGCGACACCAGCGCAAACAGCGGTTTGTGGGCTGCTGCGCTGTTCATCAACACCAGGGCCCCCTGCCCGAAGTAGCTGAGCAGCAATGATGGCCAGACCAGGCCGAACCAGGCCAGACGCACTGGCCCTTTGCCGAACGAGCCCATGTCAGCGTAGAGCGCTTCGCCGCCGGTGACCGTGAGAAACACGCCGCCGAGGATGGCGAGCGCGACGGCCTGGTGTCTGGTGAGCAATGCCAGGCCGTAATAAGGGTTGATCGCGACCAAGATCTGCGGATTGCGCAGTATCGACACCAATCCGGTATAGGCCAGCACGCCGAACCACAACAGCATGACCGGCGCAAACAGCCGCCCCACGCGTTCGGTTCCACGGTGCTGGATTGCGAACAACAGCGCGATAATCACCAGGGTCAGGGGCACGACGACATGCGCCATGTTCGGGCTGAGCAGTTCGAGACCTTCGACCGCGCCGAGCACTGAGATTGCCGGCGTAATCAGCGCGTCGCAGTAGAACAGGGCGGCGCCCATGACGGCCAGCGCGATGACCGCCCGACCCCAACGCGGCGCCTCCTCGAGCCGGCGCTGCACCAGTGCGAACAGCGAGAGGATACCGCCCTCGCCGTCGTTGTCGGCGCGCATGATCAGCACGACGTACTTGAGCGTTACCACGACCAGCAGGCTCCAGAACATCAGCGACAGCACGCCAAGCACGGTCGCCGGCGACTGTGAATCGCTCCCGGTCGCCGCCAGCGACTGCTGGAGCGCATACAGGGGGCTGGTGCCGATGTCGCCAAAGACCACGCCGACGGCCGCAAAGGTGGCTCCAGGTGACAATCGTCTGCGGCTCATCGGCGACTGGTCTACGTGTGCGCAGTCTTGCGGGCCGGCGTGCGCGAAATCCGTCCTTTACGCAGCCGCGGCTTGGGGCGCTTGGCCGGCCACAACATGGTGCCGCGGCAGCTCTCCACCCCGCAGCGGCAGGCGAAGATCTCGTCGATGTTGGGCGGATCATCCTTGTCGCGGCCGATCGAATAGTCGTATTTCAGCTCGTCACCGGGCTGGATAGTGCGGATCGCCTCGATGTAGATGCGGCGCTTCTCTGTGACCGACTCGCAGTTCGGATCGCAACCGTGATTGATGAAGCGCGCGTCGTTGCCGTCGACACCCGCATCAATGACCACGCCGCGATCGACGATGTACAGGAAGGTATGGTTGTCGTTCGGCGCCTTGGACGCGTAGCGGTGATCGGCCTCGCGGTGCGAGACGCGCTCGCCGAGGTACTCGACGATGCGGGTGCCCTTGCGGATACGACGCGTGGCAAAAACCCCCAGGCCGTGCACGCGCGAGCGGCGGACACGGAACATCGGTTTGCGGATCGTTTTCATACCGCGATCGGCGCCTTGATCGATGGATGGCATTGGTAGTTCACGAATTCGAAATCCTCATACTGGTAGTCGAACAGGCTGGGCGCGCGCCGCAGCGCCAGGCGCGGCGGCGGGAACGGGGTACGCGCCAGCTGCAGGTCAGCTTGCTCGATGTGATTGACGTACAGGTGGCAATCGCCGCCGGTCCAGATGAACTCGCCCGGTTGCAGCTCGCACTGCTGCGCGAACATGTGGGTCAGCAGCGCATAGGATGCAATGTTGAAGGGCACGCCGAGGAATACGTCGGCGCTGCGCTGGTATAGCTGGCAGGACAGGCGCCCTCCGGCAACGAAGAACTGGAACAGCGCATGACAGGGTTGCAGCGCCATCTTGTCCAGCTCGCCGACGTTCCAGGCGCTGACGATAATGCGGCGCGAATCCGGATTGCTGCGCAGCAGCCGCAGCGCCTCGCTGATCTGGTCGAGCGAGCGGCCATCGGCCGCGCCCCAGCTGCGCCACTGGTGGCCGTAGACCGGGCCGAGTTCGCCGCGCGCGTCCGCCCACTCGTCCCAGATCGTGACGCCGTGCTCGCGCAGATAGCGCGTATTGGTCTCGCCGCGCAGGAACCACAGCAATTCGTGTATTGCCGACGGCAGGTGAATTTTCTTGGTCGTCACCAGCGGAAATCCCGCGCCAAGATCAAAGCGCATCTGGTGACCGAACAGCGCCCGGGTGCCGGTGCCGGTGCGATCGCCCTTGGGCGCGCCGTGCGTGCGCACCTGGCGCAGCAGATCGAGGTAGGCCTTCATGCCGCGGCCTTGAAATTACCTGACGGTTCCCGCCACCGTCTCGCGAGCAGTAGCAGCGTCAGGCCCGCGAGCAGCATGGGGAAAGACAGCAACTGGCCCATGGTGAGCCAGCCGGCGGCCAGGTAGCCGAGCTGCACGTCCGGCACGCGCACGAATTCCACGCCGATGCGGGCCAGCGAGTAACACAGCAGGAACAAAGCTGAGGGCAGGTAGCGCGGCCGCGGCCGCCGCGTGTACACCCACAGAATCAAGAACAGGAGCAGCCCTTCCAGGCCCGCCTCGTACAGCTGCGAGGGGTGTCGCGCGATCAGCGGCCCTCCCGGCATCTCGCTCACGCGCATGCCCCACCAGCCCTCGGTGGGCCGTCCCCACAACTCGCTGTTGATGAAATTGCCGACGCGCACCGCCAGGATGCCGATGCCCGGCAGCGGCGCCGCGAAATCGGTCACATCCCAGATGCGCCGGCCGCGCTGGCGGGCAAAGACCGCGACCGCCGTGAAGACGCCGAGGAACCCGCCATGAAAGGACATGCCGCCTTCCCACAGCTTCAGCGGGTACCACAGATCGGCGCGCCACATGGCCTCGCCATAGAACAGCACGTAGCCGACGCGGCCGCCGACGATGGTGCCGAGCATGGCGTAGAAGATGAAATCATCGACGTCGCGCTCGGTCCAGCTCGAGCGCGGCTCCGCCGCGCGCCGGCGCGCCAGGTACCAGGCGGCGGCGAAGGCCACCAGGTACATGATGCCGTACCAGTGAATGCGGAGCGGCCCGACCGCGAGCGCGATCGGGTTGATGTGCGGGTAGGTCAGCATCGGGAGGGCAATTCTAACCTCAAGCAGCCGACGGCAGGCCTAGGCGCGGGTAACCCGACAGAAAAATGCCTTCAGGTACCGGGTTTCGGGTATGGCCGGGTGTACCGGGTGGTCCGGTGACTGGCCGCCGGCAGCCAGGATCTGCACGAAACGACTGTTATGGCGCGCCGCGGCCTGGATCAGCCCCGCGAGGTCGTCGGCTCCCAGGTGGAACGAGCAGGAACAGCTCACCAGCAGCGCGTCGCGCTCGAGCAGCCGCATCGCCAGCTGGTTGAGCTTGCGGTACGCGGCCTCGCCACGCGGCTGATCCTTGCGGCGCTTGATGAACGCGGGCGGGTCGAGCACCACCACGTCGAAGCGCTCGCCTTCGCGCTGCAGCTGATCGAGCACGTCGAAGGCGTCGCCGCGCCGCGTCTTCACGGCAACGCCGTTGGCCACCGCGTTGCTTTCGGCCACCGCCAGCGCGGCCTCCGAGGAATCGACGCACAGCGCCTCGCGGGCCCCGCAGCGCAGCGCAGTGATCGCCCATGCGCCACCATAGCTGCAGATGTCGAGCACGCGCACACCGGGCCACAGGAGGCGCCGGAACTGCTCGCGGTTCGCGCCCTGGTCGTAGAACCAGCCGGTCTTCTGCGCGCCCGCCATCGGCACCTGGAACTGCAGCACGCCTTCGACGATCTGCAGCGTTTCGGGCAGCTTGCCGAGGCCGGTGATGATCTGCTTGGGCAGCTGCTCCAGATCACGCGCGCCACCATCGTTCTTCCAGACCAGCGCCTGCGGCGCCAGCACCTTTTCCACTGCGGACTCGATTTCAGCACGCATCGCTTCCATGCCGGCGGTGGCGATCTGCCCGACGATCACCTCGCCATAGCGGTCGAGCACCAGCCCGGGCAAGCCGTCGCCCTCGCCAAACACCAGCCGGTAGTACGGCACGGCGTAGTGACGCTCGCGCAGCGCCAGCGCCACCTTCAGCCGATGCACCAGGAGCGAGCGATCGGCCGGATGCACGGGGCTGCGGCTCAAGATGCGCGCGCAGATCAGCGCGTGCGGGTTTACGTACGCGTAGCCCAGGAACTGATCACGGTAGTCGTGCACCCGCGCGTGGCCGCCGGGCGCAAACCCGGTGAGCGGCGTCGCGCCGATATCCACCTCGTTGGAAAACACCCACAAATGTCCGGCGCGCAGCCGCCGGTCCTCGCCCCGCTTCAACCGCAGGATGGGCAGTGCGGTGCCGGCGCCCGAGGTCGGAATTTCGGCGTCGGCAACGTCTGGGAGGTCGTCGTCAATCATAGGCTGCAGGGGTCTCGCGTATAGTGGCGCGCATTCTACTCAATCGCGCCGCACTCACCCATGGGCAATGCATAAGAACGCGCACAGCAACCGCCTGGCGAGCGAAACCAGCCCCTACCTGCGCCAGCACGCCGCCAATCCCGTCGACTGGTACCCTTGGGGCGAGGCAGCGCTGACGCTGGCACGGTGCGAGCGGCGGCCGATCCTGCTGTCGATCGGCTACACGGCCTGCCATTGGTGTCACGTCATGGCGCACGAGTCCTTCGAGGATCCGGCGACCGCCGCGCTCATGAACGCGCGCTTCGTGAACATCAAGGTCGATCGCGAGGAACGCCCGGATCTCGATCGCATCTACCAGCTGGCGCACCAGATGCTGGCCCGGCGCGGCGGCGGCTGGCCGCTGACGATGTTCCTGATGCATGACGACCAGCGGCCTTTTTTTGGCGGCACCTATTTTCCGCCGGTCCCGCGCCACGGCATGCCCTCTTTCGGCGAACTCCTGACCCACGTTGCCGACTACTACCGCGATCATGAGGCCGAGCTGCGCGAGCAGGCCGGCGCCGTGGTCCACGCCCTGGGCGAACTGCAGCCGCCGCCGGCGGCCGCCACGGTGACGCTCGACGCCGCCCCGCTCAAGGGCTGCCGCGCGCAGCTCGAACGCAGCTTCGATGGCGAATGGGGTGGATTCGGGCCGGCGCCGAAATTTCCGCACTCGCCGCTGGTGCAGCGCGCCCTGCGCGACTGGTACGCGAGCGCCACCGATCAGTCGCCCGACCTGCACGCCCTGTACATGGCGACGCTGACGCTGACGCGCATGGCCGAGGGCGGGCTGTTCGACCAGCTGGGCGGCGGCTTCTACCGCTACAGCGTCGATGGGCGCTGGGCGATTCCACATTTCGAGAAGATGCTCTACGACAACGCCCTGCTGCTCGGCGCCTACGCCGAGGCCGCCGCCGCCACGGGCGAGGCGCTGTTCGCCGAGGTGGCCCATCGCACCGCCGACTGGCTGCTCGCCGAGCTGCGTGCGCCGGATGGCGCCTTCTATTCCAGCCTCGATGCCGATGCCGCCGGGGTCGAAGGCAGTTTCTATGTCTGGGACGCGGCCAAGGTACGGGAGGCGCTGAGCGCCGATGAATACGCCGTGTTTTCTCCGCGTCATGGTCTCGACTTGCCGCCGAATTTTGAAGGCCATGCGCATCACCTGATCGTGGCCACCGGTCGCGAGGGCGGCACGGCCCGCGTGAGCGCGCTGCTCGCCGGCGCACGCGCGAAACTCCTGGCGCTGCGCGCCACGCGCGCCCGCCCCGAGCGCGACGAGAAGATACTCACCAGCTGGAATGCGCTGGCGATCCGCGGCATGGCGACGGCGGCGCGGCTCCTCGATCGCACCGATCTGGCGCACGCGGCCACCACGGCGCTCGGCTTCCTGCGCCGGCACCATTGGCGGGACGGCCGGCTGCTCGCCACCAGCGCCGGCGGCGACGCGCGGCTCGGCGCCTACCTCGACGACTATGTATTTCTCGCCGACGCGATCCTCGAACTGGCCATGGTGCGCTTCGACGCCGCCGAACTGCGGTTTGGCATCGAGCTGCTCGATATCGTGCTCGCGGAATTCGCCGACCAGCCGTCGGGCGGCTTCTACTTCACCGCCACTGGTCACGAGACGCTCATCACCCGGCCCAAATCCTTCGGCGACGAGGCGCTGCCGGCGGGCAATGGCGTCGCCGCCGTGGTGCTGCAACGGTACGGTTACCTGCTCGGCGACACACGCTACCTGGCAGCAGCCGAGCGCACCTTGCGTGCCGCCTGGGCCGTGCTCCGGGATTACCCATCTGGCCACGCCGGCCTGCTCGAGGCGTTGGAGGAATACCTGCACGCGCCGATGCTGGTGATCCTGCGTGGGCCGCCGGGCGTGATCGAGTCCTGGCGCAGACAGCTGGCTGGCGTGTATGCGCCGGGGCGCATCGTCCTGGCCGTGCCAGACGATGCCACCGACCTGCCGCCCGCCATTGCCAGCAAGAACGCGCCCCCCGGCGGCGCCGCCTACGTCTGTCGCGGCACCCAGTGTTCGGCACCACTGCCTACGCTGGCGGCACTGGCGGCGGAGCTGGCACGCTGATTTAATACGACGGCGATGACGGATCACAACGACGACCACGACCACGGCGCATTCAGCGAACTCGGCGCGATGGAACTGCGCGTGCGCGCCCTGCAGTCGGTGCTGACCGAGAAGGGCTATATCGACCCGGCGGCGCTTGACGTCCTGATCGACACCTACCAGACGCGCATCGGCCCGCGCAACGGCGCGCGCGTTGTCGCCCGGGCCTGGGTCGATAGTGCGTTCTGCGAATGGCTCCGGCGGGACGCCACGGCGGCCATCGCCTCACTCGGCTACGCCGGCCGGCAAAGCGAACACATGGTTGCGGTCGAGAACACTGAAACGCACCACAACCTCGTGGTCTGCACGCTCTGCAGCTGCTATCCCTGGGCGGTGCTCGGGCTCCCGCCCACCTGGTACAAGAGCGCGCCCTACCGCTCGCGCGCGGTGCGCGATCCGCACGGAGTACTGCGCGATTTCGGCGTGACGCTACCCGATTGCATGGACGTGCGCGTCTGGGATTCGACCGCCGAAATGCGCTACCTGGTCGTACCGCGCCGCCCGGAAGGCACCGAGGGCTGGAGCGAAGAGCAGCTCGCTGCGCTGGTCACGCGCGATTCGATGATCGGCACCGCGCTGGCAAAGAGCCCGCAGGC
>JAYUZI010000185.1:0-4098 GCA_043751915.1 Gammaproteobacteria bacterium
ATTATTCTTGCCGCGGTACTCGTGCCCTGGGTGTCGCCCTATGACTACGCGACGCCCTCGTGGACGGAGATTTTCAGGTCACCGACAGCAGCTGGCGGACACCTGTTCGGCACCGACAGCCTGGGGCGCGACCTGCTGGTGCGCGTGATGTGGGGCTGTCGCGTTTCGCTGCTGGTCGGCATCACCGCCAGCCTGATCAGCGTCGTGATCGGCGTGCTGTGGGGCGCGACAGCGGGCTACGTCGGCGGCCGCGTCGATGGTGTGCTGATGCGCAGCGTCGACGTGCTGTATTCCGTGCCCTTCATTCCCTTTGTCATCGTTCTCGAAGTGCTGTTCGGGCGGAACTTCCTCATGGTATTCGTCGCCATCGGCGCGGTCTCCTGGCTCGATATCGCGCGCATCGTGCGCGGCCAGACGCTGACGATCCGCAACCAGGAATACATCGAGGCGGCGCGTGCGCTCGGCGTGCGCACGCCGGCCATAATCTGGCGCCACGTGCTGCCGAATCTCATCGGCCTGGTGGCGGTCTACGCCACGCTGACGATTCCGGGCGTGATCCTGTTCGAGGCGCTGCTGAGCTTCCTTGGGCTCGGCGTGCACGCACCGCTCGCCTCGCTCGGATCGCTGGTGGCCGAGGGCGCGAATGAAATGCAGGCCAATCCCTACCTGCTGATTTTCCCGGCGGCGTTCCTGGCGGTGATCATCCTGTGCCTCAACCGGCTGGGCGACGCGCTGCGCGACGCGCTCGATCCACGCCAGGACGGCAATCATGGCTGAGGTTGGCAACGCGCTGCTGCAGCTGCGCTCGCTCACCGTCCGCTACGGTGATGCGCAGCGGGAAGTGCGTGCGGTGGATCAGCTCGATCTCGACCTTGCCGAACATGAGTGCCTCGGAGTCGTGGGCGAGTCGGGATCTGGCAAGACGCAGCTGCTGCTCGCCTTGCTGGGCCTGTGCAGCCCGGCGGCACGCCTCAGCGGCAGCGTCCGCTATCGCGGCGAGGAATTGCTGGGCGCAACGCCCGCACGCCTCCAGGCGTTGCGCGGCCGGCGCATCGCCATGGTCTTCCAGGAGCCGATGAGCGCGCTCAATCCCTACCTCACGATCGCCATGCAGCTCACCGAAGGCGCGCGGCGTCACCTGCAGCTCGGACGCCGCGCGGCACGCGCGCGCGCCGCCGATCTGCTCGCGACCGTGCAGATCGACACGCCGGACGAGGGGCTCCGCCAGTATCCGCACCAGTTATCGGGCGGCATGCGCCAGCGCGTCATGATTGCCATGGCGCTGATGTGCGATCCGGAAGTCCTGCTGCTCGATGAGCCGACCACCGCGCTCGACGTCACGGTGCAGGCGCAGGTGCTCGAGCTGCTGCGCGCAGTGCGCGCTCGCACAGGCGTCGCCATAGTGTTCGTGACTCATGATCTTGGGGCGCTCGCCTCCATGGCGGACCGGGTCGCCGTCATGTACGCCGGCCGTCTGGTCGAGCAGGCGCCCGCCGCAGGCCTGTACGCCGCGTCCTGCCACCCCTACACCGCGGGGCTGCTGCGTTCGCTCCCGCGCCTCGACTTGCCGCTTCCGGCGCGGCTCCCATCGATCCCCGGCCAGCCGCCCGACCTGGCCGAACTCGCGGTCGGCTGCGCCTTTGCGCCCCGCTGCCCGCTGGTTCATGAACGCTGCAGTACGCGCCCCGAACTGCGCGCCCTGCCGGGCGCGCGCAGCGTGGCCTGTCACTTCGACGCCGGAGCCGCGCAGATCGCCGCGGCCTGGACATGAGTGCGATCAGCGGCGCGCCGCTGCTCGAGGTAAGGGATCTGCGCGTGCGCTACGGGAGTGGCGCACAAGCGCCCGCGGAACGACGCGCAGCGGCGGTCGACAGGGTGAGCTTCACGCTTGCCGCTGGTGAAAGCCTCGGCCTGGTGGGCGAATCGGGCAGCGGCAAGTCCAGCATTGCCCGCGCGCTGCTGCGGCTGACTCCGGCCACCGGCACCGCGCTGTTCCAGGGACGCGACCTGCTCCAGCTCCAGGGCGAGGCCTTGCGCGCGACACGCGAACACCTGCAGATCGTCTTCCAGGACCCGCTCGGCGCACTGGACCCGCGCATGAACGTGGCGGAACTGGTCTCCGAGCCGCTGCTGGAATTTCGTCCAGCGGGCGCCGATCTACGCCACGAGCAAGTCACGCATATGCTCGCGCGCGTCGGTATCGGCAGCGAACTGCTCGGCCGTTACCCGCACCAGCTCTCGGGTGGCCAGGCGCAGCGCGTCGGGTTGGCGCGCGCACTGATCCTGCGGCCACGACTGCTGATTTGCGACGAACCGATCGCGGCCCTCGATGTCTCGATCCGCGCGCAGATCGCCAACCTGCTGCGCGACCTGCGCGACGAACTCGGGCTCTCGCTGCTGTTCATTGCCCACGACCTGGCCACGGTGCGTTTCCTGTGCGACCGGGTACTGGTGATTTACCGCGGGCAGACAATGGAAATGGCAGCCCGCGACGCGCTCTATGACACGCCCCAGCACCCCTACACGCGGGCGCTGCTGGCGGCCAATCCGATCCCCGATCCGTCGCGCGGCGCGCCGCAGACGCCGGCGCCCGCCGCACTGCTCACGCGGGGCGTCGCCTCCGGCGGCTGCGTGTTCCGGAGCCGCTGCCCGTTGGCAGTGGTGCGCTGCACCCAGGAAGCGCCACTGCTCCGCGCAGTCGCGGCGAGTCAGGTAAGCTGCCATCGCGCCGGCGAGTAGCGCGCCGCGAATTTGCTCCCACCTTCCTGCGGATTACGGCTTTTTTAGGCGACCAGGGGCGCGAAGCGTTAACATCGCGCGCTGGCGGGTTGCGGCGATGCCGGAAACCGGCCTGCAACCACACCAATCTCTCAGGAGCTAGACGTACATGACGAATCTAAAGAAGAAGACCGTTGGTTATCTGGCGGTGGCAGCCATGCTGCTGCTGGGCGCCTGCGCCAACCAGATGGAACCGGCTCAGAAGGCGATCGCGGGAGTCGAGAGCGCGGTCAGCGCTGCGGCGCCTGACGCGGGCAAATACATTCCCGATCAACTCGCCGGCGTGCAGAAGAAGCTTGCGGACCTCAAGACTTCGTTTGACAGCAAGGACTACGCCGCCGTGCTCACCGGCGCCCCGGCGCTGCTGACCGAAGCGCAGGGCCTGCTGGGCGCCACCATGCTCAAGAAGGAAGAGGTCGTCAAGGCGCTGAGCGCCCAGTGGCCCGCCATGGCCGCCGCCCTGCCTGGTCTGGTCAGCTCCGTGACGAACCGCGTGGCGTCACTCGCCAAGAGCAAGCACCTGCCTGAAGGGGTGGACCTGGCTGCGGCTAAGGCCGGCATCGCCGACGCCACTTCGCTGTGGAGCAAGGCCCAGGCCGCGTTCGCAGCGGGCAACATCGAGGAAGCCATGAACACCGCGAACGAGGTGAAGGCCAAGGCCGAAGCGGCCGCGGCGGCGATCAAGATGAAAGTGGCGGCACCCGCAGCCAAGTAAGCCGGTCCACCGGCGGCCGAGAGCAGGGCGGGGTTGGCGCCGAACGCGGCCAGACCCCGCCCTGTGTCATTCAGGGGGCGTCAAACGCCTCGATGCGTTCCACGCTACGCCAGCCGCGCGGCAATACTGCGCCGCGCTGTGCGCGCTCGCCGCGGTAGTGCTTTAGATCGCCGGCACTCAGCGTCATCTGCCGCTCGCCTGAATAGATGCGCAGCGATTGCCCGGCGCCCGGCGCCGCCACTGCGATCATCAGCTCCTCACGCATCGCTGCTTTCTTGCCTGGTATGCCGAACAGCTTGTTGCCCTTGCCGCGGGGCAATTCCGGAACTTCGCTTGCCGGAAACACCAGCAGCCGCCCCTCGCTGTTCACCGCGGCCACGAGCGCATCGGGTCCCGGCACCGGCACCGGCGGCAACACCACGGCGCCCTCGCTCACATTGATGACCGCCTTGCCGGCACGATTGCGCGACTGCAGTTCCGCGAGCCGCAGCGTGAAACCAAAGCCAGCGTCAGTCGCCAGCAGCCACAAATCAGTCGGCTCGCCGATCAGCACACCCGCAAAACGCGCCCCGTCCGGCGGGTCGAAGCGCCCGGACAGCGGCTCG
>JAYUZI010000186.1:0-4113 GCA_043751915.1 Gammaproteobacteria bacterium
CGGCAAGCGCGGGCGGTGGGAGCCCGCCCTCTACAGCTTGATCTCGTCCACCGTCTTCTTGACCGAGGCGTAGCTCTTCTCGAACATCGCCTTCTCCTCAACGGTGAGGTCGATGGGCAGGATCTTCTCGATGCCGCCCGCGCCGATGATCACGGGCACGCCCATGTAATAGCCGTTGACGCCGTACTCGCCCTCGAGGAACGCGGCGCAGGGGAGCACGCGCTTCTTGTCCTTGAGGTACGACTCGGCCATCGCGATCGCCGACGTCGCCGGGGCGTAGAACGCCGAGCCCGTCTTGAGCAGCGCCACGATCTCGCCGCCGCCCTTGCGCGTGCGATCGAGGATCGCGTCGAGGCGGTCCTTCGGAATCAGCTTCTCGAGGGGGACGCCGCCGACCGAGCAGTAGCGCGTGAGCGGCACCATGTCGTCGCCGTGGCCGCCGAGGACCAGCGCGTTGACGTCGGCGATCGACACGCCAAGCTCCTCGGCGACGAAGAGCCGAAAGCGCGAGCTGTCGAGGACGCCCGCCATGCCGACCACCATGTTCTTCGCGAAGCCCGTGATCTTCTTCATCGCGTAGACCATCGCGTCGAGCGGGTTCGAGATCACGATGATGAACGCCTTCGGGCACTTTTCTTTCAGGTTCGTCGCCACGTCGCGCATGATCTTGATGTTGATCCCGAGCAGGTCCTCGCGGCTCATGCCGGGCTTGCGCGGAATGCCCGCGGTGACGATGACCACGTCCGCGCCGGCGACCTCGTCGTACCTGTTGGTGCCGGTGATGCGGCAGTCGTAGCCGTCGCAGGCGCGCGACTGCATGATGTCGAGCGCCTTGCCCTGCGGGACGCCCTCGACCACGTCGAAGAGCACCACGTCGCCCAGTTCTTTCTGGGCTGCGAGGAGGGCGAGATTGCCACCGATCTGTCCTGCGCCGATAAGGGCAATCTTCCTGCGCGCCATGGTGTCTCCACCTCTCGAAGGCGAGGCCTTCAGTCAAAAGAGGAGCCGCCTATAGCGCACAACAACTGCACCCGCAAACGTGGCCGCAGCACGGACTTGAGCGCGCGGCTCCCGCAGGCCGGGCACTGTCCGAGGCTCTCCATCGCGGGTGTCGTCAGAAGTGCTTGACGATCGCTTCGCCGAACTCCGAGCACTTCACCTCGTGCACGTCCTTCACGCCCTCGGCGATCATCTGCCGGGCGAAGTCGTAGGTGACGGTCTTCGCGGCGATCGCGCCGTCCATGCCCTTGACGAGCAGGTCCGCCGCCTCGTTCCAGCCGAGGTGCCGGAACATCATCTCGCCCGAGAGGATGACCGAGCCCGGATTCACCTTGTCCTGGTTCGCGTACTTGGGCGCGGTGCCGTGCGTCGCCTCGAAGATGGCGTGCCCCGAGAGGTAGTTGATGTTACCGCCGGGCGCGATCCCGATGCCGCCGACCTGCGCCGCCAGCGCGTCGGAAAGGTAGTCACCATTGAGGTTCAGTGTGGCGACCACGTCGAAATCTTCGGCGCGGGTCAGCACCTGCTGCAGCGTGATATCGGCAATCGCGTCCTTGATGAGGATGCGGCCGCTCTTGAGTGCCGCCGCCTGTTCGGCGTTGGCGGCCGCCTCGCCCTGCGCCGCCTTGGTGCGTTCCCATTGTGGCCAGGTGTAAACCTGCGCGGCGAATTCGCGCTCGGCCAGCGCGTAGGCCCAGCTGCGGAACGACCCCTCGGTGAACTTGAGAATGTTGCCCTTGTGGACGATTGTCACGCTGCGGCGCTTGTTGGCGATGGCGTATTCGACCGCCGAGCGGAACAGGCGCTCGGTGCCTTCGCGCGACACGTTCTTGATGCCGATGCCAGAGCTGTCCGGGAAGCGGATCTTGCCGTAGTGCTTGGGAAAGTTTTCCTTCAGGAAGGCCATGAACTTACGGTTGTCGTCGGTGCCTTCCTCGAATTCGATGCCGGAATAGAGGTCTTCGGTGTTTTCGCGGAAGATCACCATGTCGACCTTTTCGGGCGCCTTGACCGGCGAGGGCACACCCTTGAACCAGCGCACGGGCCGCAGGCACCCGTACAGGTCGAGCAGCTGGCGCAGCGCCACGGTCAGCGAGCGGATGCCGCCGCCCACGGGTGTGGTCAGCGGGCCCTTGATCGACACCAGGTACTCGCGACAGGCGGCCACCGTCTCGTCGGGCAGCCAGCTGTTGAAGGCCTGGTGACTCTTCTCGCCGGCGTAGATTTCCATCCACTCGATCTTGCGTTTGCCGCCGTAGGCCTTGGCGACCGCCGCGTCCATGACGCGCACGCTGGCG
The DNA here is from genome assembly GCA_043751915.1 of Gammaproteobacteria bacterium. Classification (GTDB taxonomy): domain Bacteria; phylum Pseudomonadota; class Gammaproteobacteria; order Steroidobacterales; family Steroidobacteraceae; genus FEN-1191. The sequence continues at coordinate 2,298 of JAYUZI010000186.1, forward strand.
CGCCAGATATCGCGGCCGGTGCCGTCGCCTTCGATGAACGGAATGATCGGGCGATCGGGTACCTGCAGGCGGCTGCCGCTGGTGGTGATCTTCTGGCCGCCCGGCGGGGGGGTGGGCTTCGCAGTGGTGGGCATCGTCATGGGGGGTTGCGCAACTTTCGCGGTGGGCAGGACGGGGCGCAAATGCTAACACAGGCGCCATGGTCGCGGCGCCGCGCTCGCGGCGGCACTGGCGCGCCGACCACGAATTGCGGCACACTCGCTGGATCATGGCGAGAGTGCGCATCGATCTGCCCGACAAGCTGCGTGTGCGCGGGCGCGGCCGCGTCGAGCTGCAGGATGCGGCGGCGGGGCGCACGCACGGCTGGGACGAGGAGCGCGCGCGCGATGCGACCGCCAGGCTCGCCGTCGAGTTGGAGGAATTGCAATACCAGCTCTTTGCCGACGGCCGCTACGGAATTCTGGTGGTGTTGCAGGCGATCGACGGCGGTGGCAAGGACAGCACGATCCGCCATGTCTTTTCCTCCTTCAACCCGCAGGGCTGTGCGGTGCGCGCCTTCAAGGCGCCGAGCGCCGAGGAACTGCGCCACGATTTTCTCTGGCGCATTCATCAGCACGTACCGCCACGCGGCGAACTGGTGGTCTTCAATCGCTCGCATTACGAGGACGTCCTGGTCGTGCGGGTCGACGGCCTCCTGCCCGAGCGCGTGTGGCGAGCGCGTTACCGGCAGATCAATGAATTCGAACGCATGCTCGCCGAGAACGACATCAGGGTAGTGAAGCTGTTCCTGCAGATCAGCAAGGCGGAACAGCGGCGCCGCTTCGAGGAGCGCATTCATGAACCACGCAAGCAGTGGAAATTCGATCCTCAGGACCTGCGCAAGCGCGCGCAGTGGCCGGCTTACCGGCAGGCCTTCGGTGACATGCTGGGCCGCTGCAACACCCGCCACGCTCCCTGGTACGTGGTGCCATCCGACCACAAGTGGTTGCGTGACCTGGCGGTCGCGCAGATCATGCACGCGACGCTGAGTTCGTTGCCGTTGCGGTTTCCGCCGCCGCGCTTCGACCCGCGGCGCATGCGCGTCACCTGAGGCCTAGAGGCCCGCCAGCTCGCGCCGCGCGGCCGCCAGCCATGGTTCCTGTGCCTGGCGGTAATGGCGCGGTGCCAGCCGCGCATGCTCCAGTAGAGCCGCCAGCGTATCGCGCGCAGCGGCGTGTTGCCCCATCCGGGCCTGCAGCTGCCCATGGCGGAGCGCGGCTTCCGCGCCCGCGTAGTAACCGGCAACGACCACATATTCCGCCAGCGCCTGATCCAGGTTGCCTTCACCCTCGAGCGCGCGCGCGTAGAGCAGGTGGCCGTCTGGTGACTTGAACTGCGGATTGCGTGCGATCAGCAGGTCGAGCGTGGCGCGCGCGGCGGCGGCGTCGCCGGCGGCGAACTGCGCCTGCGCCAGCCCCAGCATCAGGTTGGGATCGTGTTCATAGAGTCCGCTCAGCGCCTGGCGGTAAACCTCGATCGCCTGCGTGCTCTTATCCTGGCGCACGAGTTCCTCGGCATAGCGCTGGCGGCTCGCCACATCACCGGTGCGCCGCGCCGCGTCCTCATAGGTGCGAAGCTGTTGCTGCGGGTCGAGTGCGCGGCGCACCCCGCGCAGGGCGCGGCCGGCGCTGCGGGAGCGGAACAGGTCGGGGACGATTTCGACCGCGACGTAGGCAATCGCGCCGGGAAATGACAGCAGCGCGAGCACCCAGATCCAGATCGTGTTCCGTCCCGTGCGGATGCAATGCACGATCAGCAACACCTGGATGGCGAGCGA